>RGVD01000065.1 GCA_010027395.1 Bacteroidota bacterium | reverse complement strand
ACAACCAGTGCTACAATCAGGGCTACCAGCCTTGTTTAAATTAGTTTTACCTAATTTAATTCCACCTAAATCTATTGAGATATTGGTTGAATTTACATCGATTACCTGATCTAATTTTGAATTATCAGGAGCTGTTTTGCGAATAAACACTTGTTTGATGGTATTGGTTAAATTTAACTTAGTAATAAAAGCGGTATTCAAATTAGCTGAACCTCTAGAAAGCAAATTACCACCTGTTAATGGATCAGCATCATAAATAGATATCATGTGAATGGCATCCTGAAATTTAGGGTCACTCACACTCACACTAAAATTAACCTCTCTTGACATTTGCCAATTAAAGTTAGAAGGTGCTTTCAATTCATTAATACTTGTCACTTTATTGCTAGACGTAACATTTTCTTTACTTGTTTCTACGTTTTTAGTACATGAGGCTAACCATCCTAATAGCACAAAAAATACGACACTTCTACTCTTTTTCATAATGGGTGTGTTGTTGTGACGACTTGAACTACATCAATTATACCAAAATACTAATCAACCAGTATGCTAATAGTTATACTTAAACTTATTGTTAGAGAGGGTTGAAATCATCCCATAATGAACAAAAAAAACCAAGAAGTATGCGCACTAGCTACATATAGGCAGGTCCATCGCAATACTTAATTTAGACTTAATTAAAGCAAATTTAATTTTGAGCCTTATAAATTTGTGTATCGTTGCAACTACGCATGAAAAAGATTATATACCTTATTGCAGCCTTATCTATCTTCAGTAACTGCAAACACCAAGCAACAGAAATAACTAAAGGTATTGGAAATAATACAGATACAACCCATCACGATACAGTTGTAATTATATCTGTTAATGATTCGGTCTGTTTTAATACCCAAATACTTCCCTTGGTTATGGCTAGTTGTGCCCAATCTGGATGCCATGATGCTATAAGCAGAGTTGAAGACCTTAATTTAACTTCATATGCAGGCATAAAAGCAATGGGCACCTCAACTTTGGTAACATATATAACTAAAACAACGGGAAAAATAATGCCACCCAAACCACAACCAAGAATGGATACAGCAAGTATCAATTTAATTAAACATTGGGTAAAAGAAGGGGCAAAAAATAGAATTTGCAACCAAACCACCTGCGATACAAGCAATGTGCTTTATTCAACGCATATTACTCCTATCATGAATACCTATTGCAAAGGTTGTCATAATAGCGGAAACAAAGGTGGAAATATTAATTTAGACAACTACACAGATATGAAAACACAAACTCTAACAGGCAGCTTAATTTGCTCTATAACGAATACGGGTTGTAAGTTTATGCCACAAGGAGGTAGCTCATTAAGCTTTTGCGATATAAGAAAAATACAAATTTGGGCTTCGAAAAATTGCCCTCAATAGTATTATCTATACAAAGGAATACTAAGTCTTGAAAAATAAAAATGTAAGAAAATGAAATTTTTCTACATTTGAGACTTAGAATATGTTTGCACAACAACTTTTATCTAACGAGGTTTTCCCCCTAAAAAAATCAGATACTTCTGAGGCAGCACTTCATTTCATGCAAGATTGGAATGTTAGAAATTTACCTGTTATAGAAAATGGAAAACTACTGGGTTACGTGGATGAAAATTCACTTTCTGATGATAATAAAAAAATAGAAACATTTCTATCAACCCAAGAGCCCATTAGACTCAAACCTGACACTCATTTGTTTGAAATTCTAAAAATAATGAGCGATAACCTATTGTCAACTGTGGCATTGGTTGATAATGAAGAGAATTATATAGGTTGTATTGTGTTCGATGAACTCATGAAACATAGTTTTGCAAACAGTGGGCTAAGTCAAACAGGCGGTATCATTGTTCTAGAAATGAATGCAAGAAATTATTCATTAGCAGAGATTGCTAGAATAAGCGAAGTTAATGGATTAAAAATACTTCACAGTCAAATTGAGTCCTTATCAGATAGCAATAACACCATTCTTGTTTCTTTAAAATTTAACTCTTTTGATTTACAATATACATTGGCAACTTTCAAAAGGTTCAACTACATAATATATTATTCAACTTATAGTGAAATTGATGAGTCGCAAGAAAACAGAATCAATTGGCTATTAAAATATATAAATACATAAGCTCATGGTATTAGCCATATTTGGTAGGTATTTTAAGGATGAGAAATTTACCGAAATTCAGCATTTTTTCAATAGCCTTGAAAAGAAAAAAATAGACTTTGTTATATACAGAAAGTACTATGAAGATTGCTTGCGCAATGGATTAAATCTTCAAGCTAAAATCAAGACATTCGATACTCACGCAGATTTTATATCCTATAAATTCGACTATTTAATAAGTATAGGTGGGGATGGAACCATACTAAGTAGCATTGAATATATTAGAGAAACTGAATTACCCGTGGTTGGTATCAATACAGGACGATTAGGTTTTCTTGCGGGTGTATCTGCACAAAATGCAAGCAAGGCAATTGAGGATATAGAAAAAGGTCACTATTCAATTGATAGCAGAACTGTGCTTCAATTGGAAAGCAATGTAGAAATATTTTCTGGGGTAAAATTTGCTTTGAATGATTTTGTAATCCACAAAAAGGATACTGCCAGTATGGTTACTATTCATACCTTTATCAATGGTGAGTTTTTGAATTCTTATTGGAGTGATGGATTAATCATATCAAGCCCAACTGGCAGTACTGGCTATAACTTGAGTTGTGGTGGGCCTATTCTTTATCCCTCAAGTGAAAGTTTCGTAATTACACCCATTTCTCCGCATAACTTAAATGTGAGACCCATTATTGTTTCAGATAAAAATATCATCTCTTTCGAAATTGAAGGGAGAAGCAGTAGTTTTTTGGCCACCCTTGATTCGCGCTCAGAAAGCATAAATCAAAATGTTCAACTAGCCATAAGAAAAGCCGATTTTAAATTTAACCTAGTACGAATGAATGACGAAAACTATTTAAGCACCTTGCGCCAAAAACTTATGTGGGGTTACGATAACAGAAATTTCAGGCATTAAACAAATGAAGAATGGAAAGTCTTTTTCAATTTATGAAAGGATAAAATCTTTTAAACCTGCTCTAAAAGGCTTAAAATGGCTTATACAAAACGAACATAATGTTAGGGTTCATTTGTTTTTATCTTTCATATCTATTTGCGCTGGTCTATATTTTCAAATATCTACAAATGAATGGCTTGCTATTTTAATCTGCATTGGAGTGGTACTCTCCTTAGAAGCTATAAATTCAGCCATTGAAAAGCTTGTAGATTTGGTTAGCCCACAAAAAAATCAATTAGCAGGATTGGTTAAAGACCTAGCAGCGGCAGCAGTTTTAATAGCAAGCATAATAGCTATCATAATTGCCACAATAATTTTCTTACCAAGATTTATCAAATTATTTTAACTGAAAGTACTATCAAATTATAATATTCGTTTGTAGTTTATCAAAAATACATATTTTTGCTTTCTATGCAGATAAGTAAGTACATAAGATTTATTTTAATACTCATCCTTGTTTTGAACATAAAGTATACAAATGCACAGTTTGTAGAGATTGGAATATTAGGGGGAGCCTCTAACTATAGTGGTGATTTAAGTAACGAAAGTGTGGCTTTCAAAGAAACACATTTGGCTGCTGCACTTTTTGGTAGATATAATTTCACAAATAAATGGGCAGTGAAAGGATTTGCAGGCTATGGGAAAATTTCAGGTGATGATAAAAATTATGCAATTTCACCTAGTTCATCCAATCCTGATGGGAACCTTCAATATTGGAGAAATTTGAATTTCAACAGTCATATCTTTGAGTTTTCAGTACAAGCAGAGTATAACCTGTTACCAAACGATCTAAATTCATACAATACCAGACCTTTTATACCTTATATTTTTGCAGGAATTGGTATAGTAAATTTCAATCCAAAAACTACAATTAATGGCACTGAAGTAGAGCTACAGCCTCTGGGAACTGAAGGCCAAGGAACCACTTCAAATAACAGCTTAAAAAAATATGATTTAACTGTGTATTCAGTTCCTATAGGCTTCGGATTTAGACAAAAAATAAGTGAGGCCTTTTTCTTAGGAATTGAAGCAGGAGTGAGATTTACTGGCTCCAATTATTTAGATGATGTTGGAGGACAATATGCGGATGCAACAGTTGTAGGAGCTGCATATGGTGCTAAAGCGCAAGCTTTATCAGATAGATCTATTGAAAGAACTGGTAATGGTCAATCTCATTTTCTTGAAGGTGATCCGCGAAGCGACCGCAAAATCTTTACTAAGGATTTATACTTTATGGCTGGAATAACCATTTCTTATGTTTTTAGAGGAAAAGGTATGGAATGTCCTAACTTTTAGTAGATGAAAAAAGCAATTCAGATTATTGCATTCCTCATTAGCATGCAAGCAAATGCACAAAAATGGGAGATTGGCGTTTCTGCAGGTGCGGCAAATTATTGGGGAGATTTGGCACCAAGTATAGCTTTTAACGAAACCAAACCCGCACTTGCTATTTTTTCTAGATATAACATTTCTACTACTTTTGCTTGGGTTAATCAAGTTAGCGCCTTTCAGTTAAGCGGTGACGACAAAAATTTCACATATAACAAAATGAGAAATTTGAATTTCTTGACCAATGTTACCGAGTACGCCTCATACTTCGAATTCAATTTTGTAAAATTTGGCCCCTTCAAGCGAGACGCAAAATTCACTGGATTTACATATTTAGGTTTTGCAGGATTTAGTTTTAACCCTCAAACAAAATTAAATGGTGAAACATATAACTTGGCCGATTTGCAAACGGAGGGCGTTTCTTATTCAAAATTTTCTTACGCAATCCCTTTTGGTATTGGCGTTAAATGGTTGTATTCACACAACAAAAGCTTGGAGGTGAGCATAGGTTTCAGAAGAACATATACCGACTATTTGGACGATGTTAGCGGTAAATATGCAGATCCATCCTTAAAAACTGGAATAGGAGGCTTACTTGCTGATCGTTCATGGGAAGTAGCTGGTGAGTCTCAATTTAAAAAAGGATTTCAAAGAGGTGACCCCGGATACAATGATTGGTATATGCAAGCTATGGTTACTTTTAGTATAAAACTTCCTAGTAAAATTAAGTGTGCAAAATTTTAAAAGCGGCTTTATCAAACAGCGTTTTATCTCACATTACCCAAATAATTATATTTTTTTTAGATAAAAATTTGTGAATTACGTCTAACTCCATACATTTGCACTCCTTAAAAACTCTAAGGAGAGATGGGTGAGCGGCTGAAACCAGTAGTTTGCTAAACTGCCGCACTGGGAAACTGGTGCCGAGGGTTCGAATCCCTCTCTCTCCGCAAAGATTTATTTATAAATATCAATCGGGGTGTAGCGTAGCCTGGTATCGCGCCACATTTGGGATGTGGAGGTCGTAGGTTCGAATCCTGCCACCCCGACACAAAGTCTGCAAATTCAAAATTTGCAGACTTTTTTTGTGAACTTTTTGTAACATTTCTAACATCTACCACATAGTAAATATTTAAATCATTTTGAAAAACTCTATTTCAAAAAATTTGAGTCAAATTATTATCTTCGCCACCTTTCGTTCATAATGGTGAGAAAAAGTAATGTTAGTTTAAAAGATCA
The DNA here is from genome assembly GCA_010027395.1 of Bacteroidota bacterium. Classification (GTDB taxonomy): domain Bacteria; phylum Bacteroidota; class Bacteroidia; order UKL13-3; family UKL13-3; genus RGVD01. Next base: position 6,030 of record RGVD01000065.1, on the reverse strand, counting down.
GATTGTGTTAGAGAATTTACCTCAACACATTGCCATTATTATGGATGGGAATGGTCGTTGGGCTAAAGGATTCGGAAAATTGAGGGTGTTTGGTCATCAAAATGGAGTCTCTGCAGTGAGAGAGTGTGCTGAAGCCGCTGCTGAAATTGGAATTAAATATCTTACATTGTATACCTTTTCAACTGAAAATTGGAATAGACCTAAATTAGAAATCGAAGCCTTGATGGAGTTGCTTGTAAAAACCATTAGGAAAGAAAAAATGACTTTCATGAAAAATGGAATCAAGCTTGTTTCGATTGGAGATATGCAAGCCCTGCCTCAAAATTGTGCTAAAGAATTAAATAATGCCATTAAAGAAACTGAAAACAACACACGAATGACACTGGCATTAGCGTTAAGTTACAGTTCAAAGTGGGATATTTTGAATGCCATAAAACAAATTGCCACAGATGCGAAAGATCATAAGTTGACAATTCAGGATATAAATGAAAGCACCTTAGACAAACATCTCTCGACCTCTGGTATGCCGCATCCTGAGTTACTTATTCGTACAAGTGGTGAACAAAGAATTAGTAATTTTTTACTGTGGGAAATTGCGTATAGTGAATTATACTTTACTCCAAAATTATGGCCTGATTTTAGTAAAGAGGATTTGTACGAGGCTATTTTAGATTATCAAAAAAGAGAGAGAAGATTCGGAAAAACCAGTGAACAAGTTTCATAACATGCATAAAACCAAAATACTATTTTTATACTGTCTATTGATATTTGTTTTATCAAATCTTTCGGCACAAACAGATACATCCAATCAATTACTTTCAGTGGATTATTCATCACCTAAAACTTATGAATTACAAGGAATAGATATTGTAGGAACTAACTATTACGATAAAAGTGTGTTGACCATACTAACAGGATTGACGATTGGTCAAAAGATACGTATACCTTCAGATGACATTACCAAAGCCATCAATAATCTATGGAAACAAAAGTTGTTTGACGATGTAAAAGCTAAAATTAAGCTAATACAAGATGACAAACTTACTTTGGAGTTTGTTTTGAGAGAAAAACCAAGGTTGTCTACCTTTGCACTTAAAGGCTTGAGCAAAGGAAAAGCAGAAGACTTGAGAGATGAATTAACACTTAGGGCGGGACAAATCATTAATGAAAACATGATAAGTACCACGCGAAGAGAGATTACTAAACACTTTGTTGACAAGGGTTATACAGACGCTACCGCTGAGTTTGAAGTGATACCTGATGATGTAACCAAAAACACCTCAAAACTCAAAATCATAGTAGATAGAGGCTCAAGAATCAAGATACATGATATTATTTTTACTGGAAATGCAGCTTTGACCTCAAGGGAATTGAGGGCTTTGTTAAAAGAAACAAAAAGAAAAAGAAGGCTATTTGCAAAGTCAAAATTTATTGAAGAAGACTATAATGATGACAAACAAAAAATTATAGATAAGTACCTTAGCATGGGTTATAGGGATGTACAAATTAGTTCGGATAGTATTTGGAGATTAGCCAATAAAGGAATTGAGATTAAAATCAATATAGTAGAAGGACAAAAGTATTACTTCAGAAATATTAAGTTTATTGGAAATAACAAATACAAGGATGAAGAGCTGAATTCTGTTTTAAAAATTAAAAGGGGCGATGTGTATGACCAGTCTAATTTAGACTCAAAATTAAACATGAGTCAAAGTAGCCTTGATATAAGCACCCTGTACATGGATGATGGCTATTTGTTCTTTAGGGTTGAACCTATTGAAGTATTGGTAGAGAATGATTCAATTGACATAGAAATAAGGATATATGAGGGCGCTCAAGCTAGGGTTAATAAGGTAACTGTAAAAGGTAATACAAAAACCAGCGACCATGTAATTTTAAGAGAATTAAGAACCAAACCGGGTCAATTATTCAGTAGAAGTGATGTAACAAGATCGCTACGCGAATTAGGGCAGATTGGATATTTTAACCCAGAAGCTCTTAATGTAAATCCAATGCCAAACCCTCAAACGGGGACGGTTGATATTGAATATAAAGTAGAAGAAAGAGCCAATGACCAAATAGAGCTATCAGGAGGTTGGGGTGCAGGAACAGTTATTGGCACATTGGGATTGACTTTAAATAATTTCTCAGCCCGCAAGATTGGCGATAAAAAAGCTTGGAGCCCTATCCCATCGGGCGATGGTCAAAGGTTATCATTGAGAGCTCAAACTAACGGAACTTATTATCAATCATACAATGCCTCGTTCACAGAGCCTTGGTTAGGAGGCAAAAAACCAAATTCATTGTCGGTTTCAATTTATCATTCAAGACAAACAAATGGGTATTCGTCAGGAGACCATAGATTGGCTGGTTTATATACAACAGGTCTAGTAGTTGGTATAGGTAAACGATTGCATTGGCCTGATGATTATTTTACCCTACTTTATCAAGCATCCTTCCAGCAATACAATCACCAATATAGTGACAGTTTCGGCACCACTCCTCCCCAACCTTATTTGTCCAATATAAATCAAGGTATATCAAATAATTTAAGTGTAAAATTTGTTTTGTCAAGGAATAATCTGGCTATTAACCCAATATACCCAACAAGCGGTTCTAATATATCTTTATCCTTACAACTCTCTCCTCCTTATTCTTTGTTTAATGGAAAAGACTACTCAAATAAAGATATTACATCAAAAGAATTGACTAGATGGCTTGAATTCCATAAATGGAAATTTGATGCTTCATGGTTTACCAAAATATTTGGTAAAGAAAAAGCCCTTGTTTTAATGACAAGGGTTAATTATGGTCTCATAGGATATTATAACCAAGCTGCGGGTATCACCCCATTTGAACGATTCTGGGTAGGTGGGGCAGGTTTAGTTGGATTTAATTTAGATGGCAGGGAATTAATTGCTTTGAGGGGATATCCAGACAACTCTCTAACTCCTTTAGCATATGATGCCGCCACAGGTTATCTTCGTCAACAAGGTGCAACCATTTATAACAGATATACCATGGAATTACGTTATCCTATTTCTCTAAACCCCCAAGCTACGGTTTTCCCATTGGTCTTTGCTGAAGCAGGAGGTGCCTGGCTAAAGTTTAGAGATTTTAATCCTTTTGATGTATATAGGAGTTATGGAATGGGGGTTAGAATTTTCTTACCTATGTTTGGTATGATTGGGCTAGACTATGGTTGGGGAATTGACAGATTACAGAGTACTGGAGGAGTAAGTGGAGGTAATTTCCATTTCTTAATTGGACAACAGTTTTAATTAATTTGAATAATTATATGAAAAAATATTTGTTTTTATTAGTCATTAGCGCATTTACACTAGCTGAGGGCGCTTTTGGCCAAAGATTTGCCTATGTTGACACGGAGTATATTTTAGATATGCTTCCAGAATATCGTTCAGCTCAAAAGCAATTAGATGCCATATCCCTCGATTGGGAAAAGGAAATTGACAAAAAGCAAGAAGAAATCGATAAAATATACCGTGAATTTGAGGCAGAAAAGATATTACTGACAGAAGAACTGAAGAAGAAAAAAGAAACAGAAATTAAAATTAAGGAGCAAGAGCTAAAGGATTTTAGAAATCTAAAATTTGGATACGAGGGGGAATTGTTTAAAAAGAGAGCCGAATTAATAAAACCTATTCAGGATAAGATTTTTGATGCAGTTCAAAAAATTGCTAAAACAAGTGCTTTAGACTTTATATTTGCAAAGGGTGGAGAAGTGATTATGTTGTATTCAAATTCCAAATACGACAAAAGTGATGAAGTACTTAAAGAATTGGGTATTACAATTTCCAAAACAAAGAATTCTTCAGGTACTAACCCTAATTCACAACCTGGTGGTGGAAACAATTCTGCCAACCCTAAAATTGAAGAGAAAAGATAATAAACCAACAAAAATAATAATATGATGAACAAAGTTTCAAAAATTGTAATGGCCTTAACTCTAATGTTTTGTTTAGGCTTAATGAAAGTATCGGCACAGAAAATAGGGTATGTTGATTTACAAGAAATCATGACCTTGATGCCTGAATACAAAAAAGCTAACACTGACATGGAAAGCTTTAGTAAATCACTTGAAGATGAGTTAAAGAAAATGAGTGATGAGTTTCAAAAGAAATACGCTGATTTTGAAAAAAATGCGACTAAGCTGCCCGAAGCTATTAAAGAGGTAAAACAAAAAGAATTGCAAGATATGCAAGGTCGAATCCAAGAATTCCAGCAATCAGCGCAAGAAAATGCTCGTAAAAAAGAAGCTGAATTATTAAAACCAATTATTGAAAAAGCTAAGACAGCTATCGGTGCTGTAGCTAAAGAAAGTGGTTATGGCTATGTAATGGATAGCAACACCGCTGGATTTTTATACAAACCTGATGGTGATAACCTTTCTGGATTGGTAAAAAAGAAATTAGGTTTACAATAGTAAATTAATAAAATGAATTTTGAATAGGCTGTCGTTAAAATGACAGCCTATTTTTTTATAATTTAGCCTTATGAATTGGAGTGAAATACTAGTAAAATTTAGATATAACCAAAAAAGCAATTCGCCAATTTCAAATGAAAGAAGTGAGTTTGAAGTAGATTTCGATAGAATAATATTTTCATCAGCTTTCAGAAAACTGCAAGATAAAACACAGGTGATACCAATGCCTGAAGAAGATTTTGTTCATACTAGACTCACCCATAGTCTTGAAGCATCGAGCGTAGGAAGATCACTAGGTAGAAAAGCTGGAAATTACTTAACTAAAAAATATCCTGAGTTATTGGATTTAGGTATAAGTACCTATGATATAGGTTCAATTGTTGCAGCAGCAAGTCTAGCACATGATATTGGAAATCCACCTTTTGGACATAGTGGCGAAGCAGCAATTAGTGAGTACTTCCTAAATGGGAAAGGCAGTAAATTTCAAAACTCAATCGGAGATGAATTAAAATGGAATGACCTTGTTAATTTTGAAGGAAATGCCAATGGATTTAGGATATTAAGCAACTATACCGGTGGACCAGATGGTGGTTTAAGGTTGTGCTACCCTACCCTAGCTGCCTTTACAAAATATCCACGTGAAAATTTACCTAACTCAATACCTAATAGAGCCAGTCAAAAAAAATATGGAATCTTTCAATCAGAAAGAGAGATTTTTAAGCAAGTAGCAATCGAACTTAAACTTACAAGTTTAAGTAATGATAATTCTATTAATTACTTAAGACACCCATTGGCATTTTTAGTTGAAGCTGCTGATGACATCTGCTACAGCATCATCGACTTTGAAGATGGATTAAGATTGAAGCTAATTGATTTCTCTTATGCCGAAAAATATTTATTCCCTATTCTTGGAAATTTAATCAACAAAGACAAACTATCTCAAATGCACAAAGATGAACAAATTGCATTTTTACGAGCATCTGTCATTAATATATTGGTTGAAGACATGTCTGAATTATTCATCCAAAATGAGGAAGCCATGTTGGAAGGTACATTTGATACATCACTTATTAAGCTGAGTAAATTTGCACCAATAATAGAAGATATTAAAAAGATTACAAGAGAGAAAGTATACCAATCTAGGGTAGTTTTAGAAATAGAAGCGGCTGGTTTTGAAATCATCGGAGGTCTATTAGATATATGCATTGAAGCTGTAGATAATATCGCTCTAAATGATGGAAAAAAATATTTTAGGAGCAAAAAAATACTTGAATTGATACCAGAACACTTTATTGGTAAAAACAAAATACCTGAAAAAGACCTTTATACTAGGATTATGAAGATTTGTGAGTTCATAGCAGGAATGACTGATAGCTATGCTATTCATTTCTATAAAAAACTAAAAGGAATAGAGCTATCAAAAATCTAATAAACATGCTCAATCATCAACAAAAAGCCCGTTTAACTTTCGTTAGACGGGCTTTTGTTTTATTGTTTTTGTTACAATAATCTTTCGATTATTTTTTGTTTCTCTCTTTTAGCTTTTTGATACCGTATCCGATACCTGCTACTGCTAAAATCGACAA
>RGVD01000064.1 GCA_010027395.1 Bacteroidota bacterium | reverse complement strand
AGCATACAATGTAACTTGCATTGGGAGAATCGTAAGGCAAACCTTGATATGTTTGAATTGAAAATTTCAAATATTGAAGAAACAGATATTATTGTACTGCCCGAAATGTTTAGTACAGGATTTACTATGAAACCTGAAATCCATTTCGATACTATGGAAGGTGAAACGATTGCTTGGATGAAAGCACTCTCAAAAAAGATGAATGCTGCAATTTGTGGAAGTATTATCATAAAAAATGAAGCGGGGCAATTTGTTAATCGCTTTCTTTTTGTTTCACAAGATGAAATTCAATATTACGACAAAGCACACCTTTTCAGAATGGGAGAAGAAAACCAACATTACGTAAAAGGTGAATCACAAAAAGTAATTCAATACAATATGATTTGCGATTCCCAGCTTGGATAAGAAGAACTGCAAATTTTGAATATGATTTATTATTGTTTGTTGCCAATTGGCCTCAAAGAAGAACAGAGCATTGGAAAGCACTTCTATTGGCCAGGGCTATTGAAAATCAAGCCTATGTTTTAGGTGTAAATAGAACAGGAAACGATGGTAATGGAATTTACCATTCTGGAGATACTTCATTTATTAACCCTTTAGGTGAAATCCTATATAGAAAGACAGAGGATGAGGATATCTATACCCACATCATTGAAAAAAGCATCATCACGGATTATAGAAAATCTTTCCCGGTTGAAAAAGATGCTGATGAATTCGAATTGAAATAAGTTCTAAATCCAACCTTTGCGCTTGAAAATAAGCAATACGATTGAAGATGACAACATCATCAAAAGTATAGAAGCAAAGAAGCCCCATTCAGAACTAATCATAGGCATTACCACGAAATTCATCCCAAAAATACCTGAGATGAGTGTAGGCGGTAAAAAGGCAATAGAAAAAGATACGATTTTGCTCAATATTGATCAAACCTGTAATGGTATCTTGAAGGTATTCCAACCTTTCAAAATTAAAAGCAGAGTGTTCAATTAGTGAATTTATATCCTTCAGAACAATTCGTAATCTTTCTTTCTTATCTTCAGGAAAATTGATACTCTTTAATAGATAAGATAAAACCCTTTGCTTATCAATAATGCTCTCGCGCAAGGTCATGGTGTTTTCTTGCATACCCGTTATCTCAAGGAGTAACTCAGAATATTTGTTACTGCCAGTGGTCAGCAATTTACTAAACCCAGATATTTCATGAGATACCTTCTCAATCATATCAGCATCCAAATCAATTCGGGTTTCTTGAATGCTCATCATTACATCATAACCCGAATTAAATATTTCATTATTCGTTTTTATCTTTCGGTTTACATCGGCAAAGGTGCTCAATTCAGCTTGACGAAAAGTGTACAAGGTACTTTTCTTTAGTATAAATGAAACTGGATGTTTTGAAAACTGACCATCATCCAAGCGCAAGTAGGTTGAGTTACAAGTTATCTCATTGTTTCTCTCAAAGTATCTTGATGAACTTTCAATCTCTGCAATCTCGGCAGGTGTTTGAATGCTGATATCACATTTGTTTTCAACCCATTCCTCTTCATCTGAGCTTGGTGATTGCAAATCAACCCAAATAATATTCTCTAGAACAGCTAACTGTTTAACATCCGTTTCTTTTAAAACTTTGTCACCATCTCGATAGAAGATTCTAATCATGTTCGTATTTGATTGATAGATTACAAGGTTAATTTATTTAAAAAGTAATCCAAATTGTTATCAAAAGGGTAAGTCTAGAATTTTATAAACAACTACCAAATAGTTGCTCTTTCTTCTGGCTTACGATACATCGTATTACCCTCCTTTACGCCCCAAATCTCGTAGAATTGGTTCATGTTTGAAAGTGTTCCAAATACCCTAAATTGAGGTGGAGAATGAGGATCAGTTAATATCAGCTGTCTTGCAGCTTCAGGTCTTGAATTGTTCTTCCAAACTTGCGCAAAACCAATGAAGAACCTTTGCTCAGGTGTGTATCCATCAATAATTTTGTTAGCTGATGGATTGTTTTTCAAATACATCTTCAATGCCTCATAAGCCATAGTTAAGCCGCCTAAATCTGCAATATTTTCACCTAATGTCAATTCGCCATTCACATGCAAACTATCAATTACAATGTATGAGTTAAACTGATTCACCAACATCTTCGTTTTTACTTCAAACTTCTTTCTATCCTCTTCTGTCCACCAACTTTTCAAGTTTCCATCAGGGCCATACTTGCTACCTTGGTCATCAAATCCATGAAGGAACTCATGCCCGATTACAGCCCCGATTGAACCATAGTTTACAGCTTCATCCGCATAAGCATTAAAGAATGGCGGTTGCATGATAGCTGCCGGAAACACTATCTCATTATTCTGAGGATTGTAATATGCATTAACTGTTTGAGGCAACATTCCCCACTCAGTTCTATCAACAGCTTTACCCATTTTGTCTATCATTTCGTTGTAAGAGAAAATGTTTTCGTTGATATGATTTTCAAAATATGAGCCTTCTGTGATGTTTAATTTAGAATAATCTTTCCATTTGTCAGGATAGCCCAACTTACGTGTGAATCCGGCTAATTTTTCTAGGGCTTTCACTTTTGTTTCACCACTCATCCAATCTAATTTTTGCAAACGGCCTTTAAATGCTTCTGAGATATTATCCAAAATCACATTCACACGTTGTTTTGAATTTTGGCTAAATGCTTTTTCTACAAACAGCTGTCCTAGCAATTCTCCAACGGTAGCATTTGTAGCATCTATAGCCCTTTTCCAAGTTGGCTTTTGAGTCTTAACACCACTTAGAGTGGTTGAATAAAAATCAAAACGCAACTTTTCACACTCACTATTTAAATATGACATTGAACTGTTAATGAAACACCATTTTAAATATAATTTCCATTGCTCCATATTATACTTATCAGTAAGTTGGCAAACCTTATCAAAAAATAAAGGTTGAGACACGATTACATCTGAGAATTTTAATTCTGGAATAGCGGCATAGTAATTTGAAATAAGCATATTAGAGTATTTTCCAAACACTTCTTCTTTCTTAAATTTATTATATTGTTTTTCAGTATCGCGTCTTTCAACTCTACTCATGCTTGATGAAGCAAGTTCTGTTTCAATACCAATTACTGACTCAATGTGGCTATTAGTGGTATCGATAATATTTCCTACTCCAAAAATTTTGAATGCATTGGAAATGTAATCAAAGTATGCTTTTTTTATTTTTAAAGTTTTTGGATCATTCTTCAAATAATAATCTCTATCAGGCAATCCAATTCCACCTTGACCCATATAAACGATATATTTACTACTGTTTTTTATATCTTGACTTACATAGGATCCAAACAAGCATCTAATTCCAATTTTGTGGAATTTTGCAATGGTTTGAATAAGTTGTTCTTTGCTGCTGATAGCATCAATCTGCTTCAGGTATGGTAAAACAGGACTTATACCTTGAGTTTCTCTTTTTGAGGTGTCCATAAACACACGGTAGAATTTCCCAACTTTATCAATAGCTGAACTTGGCTTAGCCGTTTTATTTTTTGCAGCCTCTTGTAATATTTGGCTCAACAGTACATTATTTTGCTCCACTATCTCATTAAAACTACCCCAACGGCTTTCACTTTCAGGCACAGGATTATTCTTTAGCCAAGTTCCATTTGCATAATCATAAAAATCATCAGCAGGGTTTGCTGATTTGTTCATTCCATTTAGATTTAAAGCTGGAATAGCCTTTTCAAGTGTGAATGCCGCCAATACAATAAAGGCAAGCAAAAACGTAAACTTATTTATTTTCATCTTTTAATAATTTTCGAGTTGCAATTTTATAAATTAAAATGGATATCCCACTCCAAAATTTAGGATGGTATTTTCCCACATAATTCCAAAGTCTTTATATTTCTCTAAAACCCAACGCTGGGATTCGGCCAATCTTGGGTCTTTTAAAGGAACCGCAGCATCTAACCTGAATATAAAAATATTAAGGTTTAGCCTTATACCCACACCAGAGCCTATTGCAACTTGATCAACAAAACAATCATATTTAAAAACAGCCCCATCTCTACCATCATCTTTGGCTGTCCAAACATTACCTGCATCTGCAAAGAGAGCTCCTTCGAAAAGATGCTTATAAATATTAAATCTATATTCAAGATTCAACTCCAATTTTACCTCTCCAGAGCGGTCAATTTGATTAATGGTATCAAATGTTCCTGGACCTACCGAACGAGGTCTGAATGCCCTTATGCTATTGGCTCCACCTGTAAAAAAACGTTTTTCATAAGTAATGAAATTAGGAGAATTACCATAAGGCAGGGCATAACCTCCGGCCACCCTAAGATGAACAGAATTATTCATATCCAAAACCTTGTTCCAACGAGCATCCATATAAGATTTAGCATATTGGTAATAATTCACCCCAAACAATTTGTATTGACCTTTTTCATCTTTTTGGGTTCCTAATAATTCATTTAGTAAAGTGATAGATGTACCAGCAACCTCTAATACATCCCAGCGCCAATAGAAGTAACTTCCATCCTTCGACAAGGGCTTGTCAGAATAGGATAATCCGAATCGAGAATCTGTTATAAGGTTATTAGCAAAAATATTTTGAAGCAAAATGTCAGTCTTACTTCTTGCTTCTAACTCTGCATTTGCAAAACTTGTATTGATATAACTGATTTCAAGTGGTGAAAAGTTGTAACTATATAGTTTTTTGTTGATTTGATATGTCAAACCGGTTGTAAAAACGGTTCTTTTATATTGAAGATTAGTCTCATAAATGATGGAATTAGTGATGATGGTTTTAGTGCTTGATTGCAATAATTTCCTATCAAATTTCTTTAAAAAAACCAACCTAGGAATAGATAAACTAGCTGTTAAGCTGTATTCATTACTATTGAAAAATTGACTATTATTGATTGAATTTCCACCTTGTGCTTCTATAGCTGATCTTAATCTGAGGCTTAAAATCTCTGCCCCATGAAAAATATTTTTATTGCTAAATTGAGCAGATGCTGCCAAACCAAAATTTCTGTAAGCTGCTAATTGACCGAGGGTATTACTCTGATCGGAAGTGATGGCTTGTGGCTCTATCACCATATCATATTTTTTTAGTGGAGATAGTTTAATATAAAAATCTAGTTTATGATTTGTGCTATCATCAATTGGAATGGGTGTAATACTGATGAACTTAAAAATCTGCAAATCTGTAAGTCTATTATACGTAGCACTTAAATTCTTTTGCATAAAAATTTCATCCTTTTCAAGAAACAAGTTTCGAGCAATTACCTCTGGATTTACTCTATTATTACGAGGTATATAGGTAAAATTCTTTAGTCTAATGGTATCGATATGGCTCAGCAAATCAAGCCCTTCATTCTGCTCAATCTCTACAATAATATCATTGATTTTATATGCATCATGCGCTTCGAAATCGGTTTTATTTTGAATATTTATACCCAATGTCACCTTATAATTCCCTTCACTTGAGTCAAAATCGTAATCAAGAAATTCTTTAGAAAACTGGAAATAACCATGGTTTCGGAGGAGGTCAACAATACGATTCTGTTCCTTTAATAAATTCTCTTTATTGAATTCATTACCCAGTTTTAGATAACTATCATCCATGTGGATACTGACAATCTTATGTATATACTTGTCAGATATATTTAGATCAATCCTATAAATATCATAGGGTTGATTTAATGCTACTTTATAATTTACAACTTGTCTTTGCCTTTGTCTGATAAAACCAAACAATTTATTTTGCTCTACATTGTACTCAATTTTAGGATAAAAGTAACCTCTTGCAGACAAGGCATTTTTCATGCTTTTCATCGATTTTTCAATCAATGTTGAATCTAGTATTACGGGATTTACACCAATGTCATAACGTAAAAACCTTTTAAGCCAATTGTCTTTCTTACCGGGCAAACCAACGCCAACAATGCCTAATCTGTAGAACCAAACATTTAACCTAGCTACTCCTAAAAATTTCTTGTTGGGTTTTTGTCTAATGCTTTCTTCTAATACACCTTTCACAAAGCGACTTCGGTTTCCTTCAACAATTTTCACATTATTTTTTACGAGTTGGTGTTCGTTTTGAAGCTGACGTTTGGCTAAATTGCACGAAAATAAAAAAGATAAGGCAAGCAAAAGAAAACTTACTCTATTCATTTTAATTATGTTATCTAAAAATACTATCAATTTTATTCGTTCACTAAAAGATAAAAAAACACGTCAGCAAGAAATGCTTTTTACTGCCGAAGGTACAAAATCTGTAATTGAATTGTGCCATGCTTCAAAAATAAGCGTAAAGGGCGTTTTTGCAACAAAAGATTGGTTAGAGGAATATGCATCTGAAATTCCAAAAAACATCGAATTGAATGATGCATCTAATAAAGAGTTGGAACAAATAAGTTCTTTAAAAACTCATCAAAATGTATTGATGGTGGCTAAAATACCTGATTCAAACATAGATAAAATCGCCTTTGATGATGGATTGAACTTAATAATAGACACAGTGCAAGATCCAGGTAATTTAGGAACTATTATTCGTATTGCTGATTGGTACGGAATTAAAAATGTCGTTTGCTCATTGGCATGCGCAGATGCTTATAACAGCAAAACAATTCAAGCTAGTATGGCGTCTATCGCAAGAGTGAATGTTTTATATACAGACTTAAATGATTTCTTATCCAAACATAAACTGCCAGTTTATGGTGCCGTTATGGATGGTGAAAATTTGAAGAACATCAAATTACAAATACCTGCCTTTTTATTGATTGGAAACGAAGGAAAAGGAATTAGCACTGAACTAAAAAAATACATTACGCATGCCATAACCATTGCCAAAGTAGGTGAAGCAGAAAGCCTAAATGCAGCCATAGCCACAGCTATTATTTGCGATAGAATGACATTCAATTAATATATGTGAGAGTATACCTTAATAGTTGAAATAAAATCGAATTCATTATCATTCTATCAACCCTCAACAATCAACTATTTCTTCTTTTCCATCGTGGCTTTGATAAACTTAACAAACAAAGGATGCGGGTTCAATACTGTACTTTTATACTCTGGATGAAATTGCACACCAACAAAATATGGATGTGATTTTATTTCAATTATTTCAGCCAATTTGGTTTCAGGGTTAATACCCGTTATAACTAAGCCATTTTTCTCAAAATCTGCTTGGTACTTGCTATTAAACTCATAACGATGCCTGTGACGCTCGTTAATCTTAGTCTTTTCGTATGCCTTATATGCTTTGCTGTCTTTTTTAACTTCGCAAGTGTATGAACCCAAGCGCATGGTGCCACCTTTCATGGTAATATCCTTTTGGTCTGCCATCATATCGATTACAGCATGTTTAGATTTAGGATCCATTTCGCTGCTATGCGCATCTTTCCAACCAATTACATTGCGGGCAAATTCGATTACTGCCATTTGCATCCCTAAACAAATACCAAAGAAAGGCACATTGTTTTCGCGGGCATATTTTATGGCTGTTATCTTACCTTCAATACCTCTATCGCCAAAGCCTGGAGCAACCAGGATACCATCCATATCACCCAACTTTTGCTCAACATTCTCATCGGTTATTAGTTCTGAATGTATTAATTTCAAATCGACCTTACATTCATTTTTAGCTCCCGCGTGAATGAATGCTTCCATGATAGATTTATATGCATCTGGCAACTCCACATACTTCCCAACCAATCCAATTCTTACTTCATTTTTCGGATTCTTATATTTTGTTAAAAAACTTTTCCAATTTTCTAATTCTGGCTCATTTTTACTTGATAGTTTTAATTTCTTTAAAACAATTTTATCCAACTTCTCTTTCAACATCATCATAGGCACATCATAAATAGTTGGCACATCTAAAGCCTCAATCACTGCATCTTGCTGAACATTGCAGAACAAGGCTATCTTACGTTTTTGTTCTTTGCTGATGGCATGTTCTGAGCGACATACCAATATATCCGCCTGAACCCCACTCTCCAAAAGCATTTTAACACTGTGTTGGGTTGGCTTGGTTTTTAATTCTTTGGTCGAATTTAAGAAAGGCAATAAGGTTAAGTGAATAAACACACAATCCTCTTCTTTCATTTCCCAATTCAATTGACGAACCGCTTCTATATATGGCAAAGACTCAATATCACCAACGGTTCCACCGATTTCAGTAATGATAATTTCATACTGACCAGTTTCTCCCAATAATTTTATTCTGCGTTTTATCTCATCTGTAATATGGGGTACTACCTGCACAGTCTTACCTAAAAAATCACCTTTGCGTTCTTTTTCAATTACATGTTGGTAAATACGACCTGTGGTAACATTATTAGATTGAGAGGTTGGGGTATTCAAAAATCTTTCATAATGGCCTAAATCCAAATCCGTTTCAGCACCATCTTCAGTTACATAACACTCACCATGTTCGTATGGGTTTAAGGTGCCTGGGTCAACATTGATGTAGGGATCTAATTTTTGAATAGTAACCGTATAACCTCTGGCTTGTAGCAATTTAGCCAATGAAGCTGCGATAATACCTTTTCCCAATGATGATGCTACTCCGCCTGTAACGAAGATGTACTTTGATGTCATAATGCTTTATAGATTTGGAACGTAGCCTAGGTTTAACGAGGTTTTAAACCCTTCAACCATAAACTAAATATCTGTTTATGGGATACAAAAGTACGTTATTTTATTTAGGCTCACGAATACATTCTCAGAAAGGTTTTCAAGAATTTGTGAACATCGAATTATAACTACATTAGGTTTCTATCATTTATTGACAAAAATGATTGACAATTAATTTTAAAAATCATCTATTAATTTACTTCCAAATCAAATACTGCCTTTCTTATTACTATGCTATCAGTGGTGTCAATATCTTTTCCGCCTTGCTTGATTTTATAAAATTTTGCTGTAAAGGTCCCGCTTAAGATACCTTTTACATAAGGAACTTTGCTTCTATCTGGCTTAATAAATTTTGTAATTATCATTTTTAATCCTTTAGGTTCAGCACATTTATAAGATTCGTAATTATATAATGATTTATCTATTTCAACACTATTAGGATATTTATCATCAAATTCTTGCATTCTGCTATCAAATAAGAGCAAATTCATAGTAATGGTTTCTTTTCTATTCTCATTTCTAAATACAATATTCGTCCAATTTGAATCTGGATTATAAGTACAGTTAATTGCAGGTATAATACCAGCAACTGCAATCCAAAGCGTATCATTCCAAAAGCAACCAAAGGTGTTTATGCCTTCTTGGGTTTCAAGCGGTAATCCATCAGGTTGTGTTTGCGGTGGCTGTATGCCTTTATTACAATTCATGTTTATAAAAAGCATAAATGCCATGGAAACTAAAACTACTAATACCCTTTTACTAGCCATAAATTTATTCGTATCCAATAATATTGTTTTCAAAGCATAAATACAATTTTTAATAATAAGCACGAACAAGTAGTGGACTGAGGAGGTATTTAATAAGGCTAAATAAATTAGGAGGTATTTTGTACTATATTGCCAAATAAATATTACAACAAATTTGACATTTACTGATTTTAATTTCGACCAAAAGCTTTTAGATGGATTAGATTCCATGGGCTTCGACAAGCCAACACCTATACAAGAACAAGCCATTCCCATCATACTTGATAATAAAGATTTAATTGCTTGTGCCCAAACAGGCACAGGTAAAACGGCTGCTTATGTATTGCCCATCCTTAACAAAATTGTGAAAAGTGGTAGTCAGAACCTAAACACATTGATTATTGCCCCTACACGCGAATTAGCGCAACAAATCGACCAACAAATTGAGGGTTTTGGCTATTTTGTGGGTGTGAGTTCTATTTGTGTTTTTGGCGGTGGTGATGGTGCTGCATTTGCCCAACAACAAAAAGCCATGCGCGAAGGTGCCGATATCATTGTGGCCACTCCAGGTCGCTTGATTGCCATGCTCACTTCGGCAGGTTCAGTCAATATGAGTTCATTGCAACATCTGATATTGGATGAAGCCGACCGCATGTTGGATATGGGCTTTTATGATGATATCATGCGCATTGTAAGCTATTTGCCAACAAATAGACAAACGCTTTTATTCTCTGCCACCATGCCCCCTAAAATTAGGACCATGGCACAAAAGATTTTGCAACACCCTGAGCAAATCAATATTGCCATAAGTAAGCCCGCTGAAGGCATTCTTCAAGAAGCATACATGGCTTTTGATGCGCAGAAAGTGGCTTTATTAAAACATATACTTAACGAAAAAGAACACAATAGTGTTATCATTTTTGCATCTACCAAAGAAAAAGTAAAGGAACTAAACAAAGAATTATATCGCTCAGGTTTGTCTATTAAGGCCTTTCACAGCGACTTAGAACAAGTAGAACGTGAAGACATCATGCGTGAGTTCAGAAACAAAAACGTGCAAATTTTGATTGGCACCGATATTCTTTCTCGTGGTATTGATGTGGATGGAATCAGCCTAGTAGTTAACTTTGATGTGCCACCAGACCCTGAAGATTATATCCATAGAATAGGCAGAACGGCCAGAGCGGAAAGCACCGGAACAGCCATTACTTTTATCAATCAAAAAGATCAAAGAAAATTCTATGATATCGAGAACTTGATTGGAAAAGACATTCCAAAGTTGAATTTACCAGAGTCATTAGGAGAAGCACCTTTGTATGAGCCTGAGAAAAAAATGGATAAACCTAAATTTTCGGGCAAAAAACCATTTAAAAGAAAACCCAATTTTAAGCCGAAGGCTAAATAAACATTACACTTAGTAGATTTCTATTTCATCAAAACCTCAGCCATAGCAAGGTCTTCAGGGGTAGTTATTTTAATATTACTATAAGCACCTTCCACTAAGTGAATCTTAGCTCCAGCACTTTCTAAAACACTGGCATCATCTGTAAAATTATCATGCTCTGCAACATCATAAGCAGCCTTAATTTCTGAACTATGAAATACCTGTGGGGTTTGAATTAAGTAGTAATTATTCCTGTTTACGTTTTTGTTTCCAAGCAAATCAATCTCTCTAATTGAGTCTTTTAACCTTACAGCAAGCACTGCATTGCCTTTTTGATGGCAAGTATCGTATGCATTATTTAATAATTCTTGACTTACAATGGGTCTAACCCCATCATGTATGGCAACCATACCTTCTGAAACAGTTGATAAGCCATTTTTTACTGACTGAAAGCGAGTGTCACCTCCAGAAACTAAAGTATGTGGAATAGTAAATGTATATTTTGTAATTAGTTCTTGCCAATAACTCATTTGAGATTGGGGAAGAACCAATACTATATGGATGTCAGAAATATTAGCAAAAGCCTCAATGGTATGCATTAAAACGGGTTTACCTTGCAATAACAGAAATTGCTTGGGGATTTCAGCACCCATGCGCAAACCTTTGCCACCAGCAACAATTAAGGCATACTTCTTCATTTTAGCATTTGTTGATTATTGTAAATCATCAAATCTCAGAAGTTACAAATTAGATAATTAGCATGGCATCGCCATAAGCCAAGAATTTATATTTCTTTTTAATGGCTTCGTCATAAGCTTGCATCAATAAATCATAACCCGCAAAACCCGCAGTAGCCATAAGCAAGGTAGATTCAGGTGGATGGAAATTGGTGATTAAGCAATTGGCAATTTTAAAATCGTGAGGAGGGAAAAGGAATTTATCTGTCCAAAGTGTCAATGGATT
>RGVD01000063.1 GCA_010027395.1 Bacteroidota bacterium | reverse complement strand
TTGAAATCTACTCTAATATTTGATTATCCTAATATTAAAAGTTTAGTAACTTATATAGCTAAAGAAATACTATCAATTCAAATTGATCGTACTGAAGAAATCATGCAAAGTGATAGAATTAGCTCCGATATTGGTTCTAAAGAAGACGAAATAATTGATCTTCAAAAATTAAAAGATTTAACAGAGAGCCTATGAAAGATGTGTTATTATCTGGTGAAAGTCTTAAAATTGTAGCCGCAGCTTACAAAAAATTAGAATCTATACAAGCTCAAAAAATTGAGCCAATCGCAGTAGTAGGAATGAGTTGTAGGTTTCCACAAGCTAATAATTTAGATGCGTATTGGCAGATTTTATTGGATAATGTTGATACAATATCCAAGATCCCAGCAGATCGTTATAACATTGGCTTATACTATTCTGGGCAATCAAATGATAAAATTACTAGCCCATATGGTGGGTACTTGGAGAACGTATACGACTTTGATGCACGGTTTTTTGATTTATCTCCAAAAGAGGCATTAGCATTAGATCCTCAACAACGTTTGTTATTGGAGATGACGGTGGAAGCGTTAGAGAATGCCAATCAACCAATAGATAAGCTATCAAAGGTTACTACTAGTGTATATATTGGAATTAGTAGTTTTGATTATGGTGTCAGGTTGCAATCTAATGAAGATACGATCGATTCTTATCTTGGTACAGGTACGTTGTTAAGTCCTGCCGCAGGTCGTATTTCATACTTTCTCAACTTGACTGGACCAAGTATGGTCATTGATACCGCTTGTTCATCATCATTAGTATCAATACATCAAGCTATAATGAGTATACGTAACCATGAATCAGATATCTCTATAGTAGGAGGAGTAGGTTTGTTGCTTGAACCTAGTTTGTCTATTTGTTTTTCAAAAGCAACCATGTTATCTCCAGATGGAAAATGTAAAACTTTTGATGATTCAGCAAATGGTTATGTTAGAAGTGAAGGATGTGCTGTAATAATTTTAAAAAGATTAAGCGATGCTATTAAAAATAAGGATAACATACATGGTCTGATCATTGGTTCTGCAGTCAATCAAGACGGTGCAAGTGGTGGTCTTACTATACCAAGCGGTCCGTCACAAGAAAAAGTAATACAACAAGCTATGTTAAATTCTGGTATTAAGGTGGCAGAAGTGGATTATGTGGAAGCCCATGGTACTGCTACTGCTCTTGGAGATCCGATAGAAATAAATGCTCTAGGAGAGGTATTCCACGATCGTGATCTCAAGTTAAAAGTTGGTTCTGTGAAGACAAATATAGGACATCTAGAAGCTTGTTCTGGCTTGGCTTCTGTGATAAAAGTGATACTTGCAATGCAGCATAGTTTAATTCCTGCAAGCTTACATTTTAATAGACCAAATTCTAGAATTTCATGGAATGATTTACCAATTGAAGTAGTTGATAAAAACACTCCTTGGGTTAATAATGATAAAAAAAGAATAGCTGGTATTAGTGCTTTTGGATTTAGTGGTACTAATTGTCATATAATTGTTTCGGAAGCACCTGTGTTTAATATTACACCGCCACCACAAATACGTAAAGGAGGGGTACTTACAGTGAGTGCTAAAGATAAAGTATCTTTATTTGCTAACATGCAAAGACTACAAATATTTTTACAAAATACAAGTGACTCCATTGAAAATATATGTTTTACCAGTAATGTTGGACGCACTCATTATAAAGAGCGCATAGCGCTTATTGCAAATAACAAAGAACAGCTCTTGCAAACAATCAATTTATCTATTCATGCCTTTCATGAAGTGCCAGTTAATAAAACAGCTTTTTATATATCTGGTATAGAGGCTAGTGATATCAAAACAGAATTTATATTTTCAGGGATGGAGGAGATGAGCGAAGATGTTTGTATACATATGTACAAGCATTTTCAGTACCATCCATATTTCCAAAGCATTATAAACAAGTGCAAAGATATTTGTACTGTTAATCATTGGATTACAGAGCAAGAATGGGACGATGCCTTAAATAAAAAAAACGTAACCAAGTTATTATTGAACCTAATAAGTTTAATTATACATTATGCGCTAGCAAAACTCATTATCTATATTGGAATAAAACCTAAAATAGTACTAGGACATGGAATGGGCGAGTACGTAGCTGCAGGAGTTGCCGGCATTTTTTCTCTAGAAGATATGCTGTACATGATTTATAACAGTATATCTAAAAAAGATAATTTTGCAGTGCTAATAGCTAAAATAACTATCAAAAAAGGGATTAATCTAGAATTTAAAGGATCATTATCTAATCCATATGAAGTGAATACTCCTAAGTACTGGGAATTTCATTCTAATCAGTTAGACGGTTCAATAAAAATTACAAGAACATGTGACTGTAGCGTAATAATAGGGGCATCATCTCTTGTACAACAAGAGGATAATGCGGTTTTTTCAATTACAAACAATGGTGGTATTAACATAGACAATTTTTTACCACTCATTGTTTCGTACTTTTACTCACAAGGCACAGATTTGATATGGGATCATTATCATCAAGGTGTTGATTATAAGAAAGTAAATTTACCAACTTATGCATGGAATAAAAGCAAATATATGATAGAAAACAAAAGTAAGCAACAAAAAGGATATTTTATAGTTCAAAGTTATACAACATCTTCATCAACCGGGATTATTACATTTGATTGCCGTATATCTTTAGAACAGTTTGGTTATATAAAAGATCATAAGATTTTTGGGAAAATTGTGTTTCCAGAATCGACTTACCTCGAAATGTTTATCGAAGCATCCAGCTTGTTGTTTCCCGATAATAAAAATTATGCTATAAAAAATATAGTTCTGGTACAATCCTATGTTTTTACAGATAGAAATTTTGTACACATGCAACTAGTTTGTACACCAAAAGAAAATTTATCATATGATATTGCGCTTATTAGTTTTGATAATTCAGGCCAAACTGGAACACATGTACAAGGCCAGGTCACTCTTATAGAAGACATCCAAGATCAAAGAAAACAAGATTTGTCAAGTCTACAATCTAATTTTTTAGAGCAACCAGCAATAAATGTGGAATCCTATTATCAAGATTTTGCTAATACAGGAGTAGATTATGGTCCAAGTTTTAAATCTATTAGCCAAGCCTTTTTATCATCAGATAAAAGCCAAGTATTGGGATTAATAGAGTCTAGAACTAATATTGGTAAATCTTGTTTAAACCCAATGTTACTTGATGGGTGTCTACAACTAATTGCAGCATGCTTAGATAAAAATAATAACAAAAGTACATATTTTATAATGTCAGTCGGAACAATACAATACTATAGATGTCCGCAGCAAGATTCTATATGGTGTCATATAAAACAACACACAAATTCTACATTTCCTATCTTTGACTTAGAATTATTTGATAACGAAGGTAATTTACTAGTAAAAATATCCAAGCTTCAGATTAACTATGGTAATGCAAGTGCTTTGATATTGAATAAAACCAAAGATTGGTTTTATTCAATATCATGGAAAGAATCTAGTAATAATGTTGTTGATATTACATCTAAATTGGATAACACTTGGCTAGTTCTATCAGACGGTGATATTTTAGCAAATGAAATAAAACGCTTCCTAAAAAATGAGGATATAAAATGCATCGACATAAATTCTCTTAATTATCAAAAGATAATTAAGGAAATCAATGGTCCTATACAAGGAGTTATTTTTGTCTTAGGTTCAAACCAAGAACTGAATGATAGTATTAATAATACATCTTTGCAGCTGTGTTCAATACTATTACGTCTAGTACAGTCTTTAGATACTGTAAATACTCGTCTGTGTGTCATTACGCGTAATGTACACAGCGATACTGAAATTAGACCTCAACAAAGTGTATTATGGGGTATGGGACGTGTGATTCTACTGGAACATCCAAAACTTAACCCTATATTTATCGATTATGATCACGTATCTGATGGTTTAATTAAAAATATACTGTTAGATATATTATATAACAATAATGAAAATCAAGTAGTATATAAAAATGGGTTGCGCTATATCGCCCGTTTACAATATGAACATATAATACAGACTAGCAGTTCGTATCATATTGACCCAAAATCTGCATACCTTGTTACAGGAGCCTTTGGAGCACTTGGAATGCGAATAACTCAACTATTAGTAGAACGTGGTGCTAAGCATTTAGTATTACTCAGTCGCAGTGGAGCAACGACAGAACATGCAAAATCTGTTCTTGAATCTTTTAAGAACAACGGAGTAAATATCAAAGTATTGAAGCTTGATATATCTCAGAATAAAATAGACCAACTCAATATATCTGTACCTTTAAAAGGTGTAATACATACTGCTGGCGTGTTAGATGATCGTTTATTATCTAATCACACGGAATCAAGCTTTCAAAAAGTCCTTGCCCCTAAAATACAAGGGACTTGGAATTTACATAATCTAACAAAAAACCAAGACTTAGATTTTTTTGTATGTTTTTCCTCAATGACTTCAGTAATAGGAGCTATAGGACAAGGAAATTATGCAGCAGCAAATTATTTTATGGACATATTTTGTCATTATCGTAGATCAAAAAATCTACCAGCAATCAGTATTAGTTGGGGACCTTGGGATGGAGCTGGTATGGGAGCAAAAAAAGAATTATTAGAGCATTGGTCCAATATGGGCATGAGAACCATTAATATAGATGAAGGAGTATTAATTTTTGAAAAATTGCTAGGGACTAATTATGCCCATATTGGGGTGATGCCGACTAATTGGAATAAATATCCTGATCAAAACAACTTTTTTGAAGTATTAAAAGCAATAAAAAAGAAAGATAAGCAGTCTGGGGTGCTATTAGAATTACGAAAAGCTAATGTAGCTAACAGAAGAAAAATACTGGTAGAATATGTTGAATCAGAAATATGTCAAGTACTTGGCTATGAGCTTGGTAAACAATCCTTTGAGGAAGATCAAGGATTTTTCGAGCTAGGGATGAACTCTTTAACAGCTATAGAGTTTAAAAACAAGCTACAAGATACACTAGATTGTCAGTTATCCTCAACATTAACTTTTGATTATCCAACGATAGCAAAATTAGTAAATTATTTGGATTCAGAAGTGATATCATCTGAAGATAAACAGCAAGATACTCCTGTAGAAATAATAGAAGAAGATGATGATGAGTATATATTTAAAAAATTATCAGAACAACTAGACCTTTAATCACTAATAATTTGGAGAATTTGAAGAATATGAGCGATGTATCTGAAAAACAGTATAAAGTGTTGATTAGGGAATCATTAAAAAAAATAATGACTATGCAGCCTGTTTTTGATAGGTTACATGAACCTATTGCAATAATAGGTATGGGTTGTAGATTCCCACAAGCTGATAATCTAGAAGAATATTGGGAACTGTTAAGTAAAGGCAAAAGTGGTATACAAGAAAGGCCGGAGTTTCACTCATATATAGATCCTTATTTCGATGAGGACTTATCAAAAAATAACAGAATTTATACAAAAAAAGGGGGGTTTCTGAATCAGTATCCTGCTGCTTTTGATGCTGCATTTTTTAAAATTTCGGATATGGAAGCATCTTCAATGGACCCTCAACATAGATTAGTTTTGGAAGTTGTATGGGAAGCATTAGAAGATGCAGGTATACCTCCTAGTAGTCTAAATGGTTCAAATACAGGTGTGTTCATGGGTATATGCTCTAACGATTATGCATGGAAGTTAGTCAAACAAGACACAGCAGAAATAGATATATATTTAGGGTCAGGAAATGCATATAGTCCAGTGGCAGGTAGAGTGTCTTATTTGTTAGATATACATGGACCATCTCTAGCCATTGATACAGCATGCTCTTCATCACTTACTAGTACACACGTTGCTATAAATTCAATACGTATAGGTGAGTGTGATGTAGCAATAGTTGGTGGTATACAGCGTTATCTCTCCCCAGAATATTGGATGAATTTGTGTAAATCACGGATATTATCACCTGATGGTAAGTGTAAAAGTTTTTCTGATGATGCAAATGGATATGTAAGAGGGGAAGGATGTGGAGTAATAGTGTTAAAACGTTTATCGCAAGCTAAAGCTGATAATGATAGAATTCATGCTATTATACCAGGCAGTGCTACTCGCCAAGATGGGAAAACTAGTGGATTAACTGTACCAAATGGTGCGTCACAACAAGCAGCTATAAAGTCAGCATTGAAAAATGCACAACTGACTATAGATGATATAGATTATTTGGAAGCTCATGGCACTGGCACTCCTATTGGAGATCCAATAGAAATGAATGCTATAGGCAATCTATTTAAAAAACGAAAAAAAGACATTTTGGTCGGTACCGTAAAAAGCAACATAGGACATTTGGAAGGATCAGCTGGTATCGCTGGATTGATTAAAGTTGTATTAGCTTTAAAAAATAAAAAGATTCCTAAAAATTTACATTTTTCTACTCCTAGTAAAAAAATAGCATGGGATAATATGCCTGTAAAAATTGTGACAGAATTAACTGATTGGATTGTAAGTGGTTCTAAGCCCAGACTAGCAGGGGTTAGTTCTTTTGGTTTTGAAGGGGTCAATACTCACGTGATATTACAAGAATATGAAGATACTCCGAAATCTGGTAATCGGGTACTTTATATAAAAAGTCACACAATCACGTTCAGTGCTAAATCAACAGTAGCTCTTAATGACAAAATGAGACAATATATTGACTACTTAGAAAAAACAACAGATATAGACCTAATGGATATTGCCTTCACTAATAACTGTAAAAGGGAATGTTATAGACACAGATTATCTATAGTGTGTTCAACTATTGATGAATTGTTATTAGAATTAAAAAAAGCATTTAACACACAATACTCTCCAAACGTATTTAGCTACAAGGAAAATAATCAAAATAGAGGTATAGCTTTTTTGTTTACAGGTCAAGGTTCCCAGTACATAAACATGGGGCAAGAACTATACTTAAATAATAAAATTTTTCATCAGACAATGACAGAATGTAATAAAATTATACTAGATAATAAATTACTAAATGAGTCGTTATTAGACGTGATATATAACACTAACAATAGTGAAAATCAAAAACGTCTGCAAATGACGCAGTATGCCCAACCCGCATTATTTATTATAGAATACTCTTTATCTATCCTATTAAAAGAATTGGGAATAGAACCTAACGTAGTACTCGGTCATAGTGTTGGTGAATATGTAGCTGCCTGTATTGCTGGGATATTTTCATTAGAGGATGCATTAACGTTAATTGCGCATCGTGGTAGCTTAATGCAGAATTTACCAACACACGGAATGATGTTTGTTGTTAACATTGATGAAGAGAAAGCTAAGAAAGCGATACAAAATGAACCTTTAATATCGATTGCTGCTATTAATGGTCCAAATAGCGTTGTACTATCAGGTGATACCGAAGTCATTAAGAGACTTGTGACTTCGTTAACAAAAGAAAAAGGTATTAATGCTATACCTTTACAAACTTCTCATGCTTTTCATTCAGAGTTGATGAAACCAATGTTAGATGATTTCCGAAAGGTCGCAAACAAAATAAGTTATAAAAGACCAGTTGTATCATTTATTTCCAATATTACTGGAAAAGAAGAAACTGACAAACCTACTAGTCCAGAGTACTGGTGTGAACACATATTAAGTCCTGTTTGCTTCTATCAAAGCATATTAAAGCTTAAAGAATATAGTGATTCAGTTGTAGAAATTGGACCAGATGCAGTATTAATTGGTATGAGTAAAGCATATATTAATGATCACCATACTGTCATCTCTCCAGTTATGCAGAAAAATAAAAACAATGATTATAGTTTAGGATCATTATTAGCCCAGTTATATTCTAATAATGTCAATATCAGATGGAATAATCTATATAAGGAATATACAGGTTCTGCTATATCTCTTCCAACTTATCCTTGGGAACGTAAGCATCATTGGGTAGATTAGAAAATGAGCATTATTACAATACCCAAGCCAAATCCAGATGCTAAATTACAGTTGTTTTGCATACCATTTGCTGGAGGAGGTACAAAAACTTTTTTTAATTGGTATAAACATTTACCAGATATAGAGTTATGCCTTATAGCGTATCCTGGAAGAGAATATAGAATTACAGAACTACCAATAACTGATATTGACGTGTTACTAAACACATTACTAGATGAATGTAAGAAGGTTATAAGAACAGAATTTGCAATTTTTGGACATAGTATGGGATCTATAGTCAGTTATGGGCTAGCACAACACTTAGAGAAAGCAAACATCTTTCCTAAGTTATTATTTGTTTCTGCTGCAGCTGCACCTGCAAGAGTTTTAGAAGAAAAAAACATGTTATCATTACTACCAGATGATCAATTTATTAAAATCCTTGTCGAACGTTATGATAGCATACCTGATATAGTCTTGCATGATTCTGACTTAATGAAGCTATTTCTACCTATGTTACGTAACGATATATCCATTGAGGAACAGTACGTTAAAAAGTACGGTGGACAAGATATTATTCCGATATCTTGTGATATTGTCGCTTGCGGAGGAATAGATGATATAGCCATCAAAGAGCATCACATTATAACATGGAAGAACTTAACCAAAGGAATTTTCTCAAAAAAAATGTTTCCAGGTACCCATTTTTATTTAAATGAGTCCACAAGCCTTCTACTTGAAGAAATATATCAAATGTGCTTTTCATAACACATACACTAATTGTCTCTTTTTCAAAGAGTTTCTTTTGGATGATATTTATTATAGGGTTAGCTAGACTGACTATGGATTGTGAATCAACATAACGAGTACGAGTATATAAAATGTTTACAAATTTTCAACGTAAAAAAATAGAGCATCACTTTAATATCATTGACTTTAATCAAGATGGAGTCTTAACACAAGATGATCTCTATAATCACGGTCAAGAATATGCTAATCTTATAAAAGTACCAACAAAAGATTACATCGCCAAAGAAATTGAGTGGTGGAATAAAATGAATGAGGTTTTAAATATCAAACAAGAAAGACCTTTAACAAGGACTGACCACATGAAAGCTTTTGAGATTGTTATGTCTACTTCTTGTTTTCTTCAAGTATTTTTATGGGATTACATTGAATTAATTTGGGAATCGCTACAATTACAAAAAACTCAAGGTATCCATTATGAACGTTTCGCTGGGGTCATGGTAGCAGAAGAAGGAATCGAGGCAAAAGAAATTTTTGACTTATTAGATACCGAGAAGAAAGGCACGTTATATATGCATGAATTGTATTATTATTGGGTTAGTTACTTCTACTCAAATAATCCAAATTGTCCAAGTAAGTGGGTCTTTGGTAAGAATAACGCATGATCGTTTAATAACATGAATCCTAGCCATACCTTAGATATAAATTTAATAGACGAAGATTTAAAAAACTTTTCCTGCTCTAATCCTTCTCTCATTGATCAGGTTAGTGAGGTAAAGAATATCCTCCTTACAGGAAGCACAGGATTTTTAGGAAAGTATATATTGGATAATCTATTAACCCATACTGATGCTCATATCTATTGCTTAGTTAGAACCAAGGATAATAAAAATATTAAAGAAAGGTTTAATCAAAGCTTGATAGATGCTGGTTTAGAACTCAATAGTCAAAGGATTACCTTAGTGCATGGTGATTTAAATAAAGAAAATATGGGTCTCTCTATTGAGGTATTGAAAGCATTAGAAGAGTCCATTGATTCTATTTATCACTGTGGAGCTTTTGTCCATCACTTAAATCCTTATAAAATATTAAGACAAGATGTAATTGCTACTAAATTTTTAATAGATTTCTCTACTAAACACAAACAAAAACAATTACATTATGTATCCACAATGAATATTTCAAGTGCAAATCAGGACATTTGGAAACCAGCTACAAACCTACAAGATATTTACTATTGTGATATGGGATATATGCAAGTGAAGTGGGTGTGTGAGAAAATGATATACACTTACATAGATCAACAATATCCTTTCTATGTTTATCGTCCTGGTAATATTACAGGATATAGCAAAACCGGATATTGCTTTCCTTGGAACAACCATGCTCTACTCTTAGTAAAAGGTTTCTTACAAAGCGCTGTAGTACCTAAATGGACAGATCCAGTAGAAATGACACCAGTAGATCTCGTTGCTAAGGCCATTGTTAAGTTATCCTTAAACACTGAAAAAACTCATACAAGAACTTTTAACTTACACAATCCCTCTACCTTACCTTGGAGCGAATACATACAAAAAGTAGCAGATATTCTGAAACGTAAAATAGCATTTGTTGACCAAAGTTATTGGAAAGATAAAATTTTAACTAAAGTTGAAAGGAACAATCCTTTATTTTTATTTAAAGATTTTTATAGTGTAGACAGTAATAAATTTAATCATCAACCACCACAGGACGCAATCACTCAGAACGTACTAGGTCAATTAGGGGTTTATTTTCCTTCAAGTGCTGATTATGAAATTTTAATAAAAGTTTATTCAGAGTTTTTATTAAAGATAAAATTTTTTATTCAAGATTAACAGATCTGTCTATGTAATTTTAGGTTGTATAAGAAAATAAACAACCCCGCCGCAAGCAGCGGGGTATTTTTAGAACCCTAAGTTTATATACTTACGCCGCAAGCAGCGGGGAATATACCCAAAAGAGATTTAAAAAAAGTAATTGTGTTAGATATGACGTGTATAGAGTGTGGTAATTTCTGAGCAAAAGAAGCAATACAGATAAAAATAAGTACAACGAGATTTGTTGGGGAGGGATACCGAATATGCTCAAGAGCTTCACACCAGTAAAATCTATCAGTCTATCTTTTAATCAGAAGATCATAAGGTTTATGTTACATGGTTGACGTTTATTATATCGCGATAAGTACTTATTTCTGTGCTTTAGAGTATTTATATAGCTTACTATCTAAAAAAGAAAAGATACAATCACAGAAGTTTTTTACCGTTAATCTAAGTAATAAGTATATAGTTACAAGAGCAATATTGAGGAGTATTTTAGCAAAACATCTAAAAATTGTACCACAAGATATTGAATTTGTCAAAAATAGTTATGGTAAGCCATTTGTTAGAGGAGTCAAGATTGAATTTAATATGTCACATTCTCATGATTTCGCTTGTTATGCAATCGGAGCTGATTTTTCTATAGGGATAGACATTGAATTTTATAACAAAGAAAAGAATATATTTAATATTGCAGAAAGTGTATTTAACGCTAATGAGTTAGAATTTTTTTTAGATTTACCTAGTATAGAACGTCAAGAATTTTTTTTTACTACTTGGACCAAAAAAGAGGCTGTAATAAAAGCAATGGGACTAGGTTTAGCGTACCCCATGGAACAAGTTGATACCATTCTTGAGAAAAGAGTAGGATATATAGGCTTATCTGGAGATCGATATTATTTACATGCTCTCAATTCAAATAACCAATATAAAGCTTATCTTGCAGTCAAAAATAAGAGTGATATATTAGTTAATCAACAACAATTAGAGGTTCTTTGCGGGAAAGGACAATTTTTCTCGCAAGGGGTATCTAGCCCTTTGTCTATAAACAGCTACAGGGCCTTCTAGCCACAAACCCTCCAAATTTCCGACAAAGTGTTTAAGCGTATAAGTCAGTGTTCAATTAAGCAATATGTCTTCTAGCATTTTATCGATGTCTATTTTTCTTCTGTTGTC
>RGVD01000062.1 GCA_010027395.1 Bacteroidota bacterium | reverse complement strand
TTAAAATATTCTCAACCGACTTGGCTTTTAGTGAGCGTTTTTTCTTCTCCGTATCGCCCACTTCAAATTCCAAATCCAAGAGTTGTTCGTATTTTAATTCATACAAATCAGCATAGGTTTTGATCAAACCTATTTGATGAAGTCCAGTCACAGTCTCTGCACCAAGGCTATCAATATTCATTGCTTTCCTTCCTATAAAGTGTTCTATTTTACCTATCAATTGGGGTGGACATGCGGTATCATTCGGACAATAATGCACCACTTCTCCTTCCGCTCTTATAAGTGCAGTGCCACATTCTGGGCAGTTCTGTATGTATTCAATTTTCTTAGCATCAGGCAAGCGTTTACTCAAATCAACTGCTGTAATTTTTGGAATAATCTCTCCACCTTTTTCTACAAAAACAGTATCGTTTTCATGCAAGTCAAGCCTTTCAATTTCATCTGCATTATAAAGGCTAGCTCTTTTAACCGTAGTGCCCGCCAATTGCACAGGCTTTAAATTTGCCACGGGAGTAATGGCTCCTGTTCTGCCCACTTGGTAAGTGACTTCATTCAAAAGAGTACTAACACTTTCGGCCTTGTATTTATAAGCAATAGCCCATCGGGGAGTTTTAGCCGTAAAGCCAAGTTCTTGTTGCTGGAAATAGTTGTTAACTTTTATTACAACACCATCAATATCATAGCTAAGGTTTTTTCTCTCTACATCATATTTCTTTATAAAAGCAAAAACTTCATCCAAGCTACGGCATAATTGAAAATGGTCGCTTACCTGAAAGCCCCATTGGGCGGCCTTTTGCAAACTTTCATGATGAGATTCGCTCACGCTTTCATCTGCATAAATAAAATATAAAAAGGCATCCAAATTTCTTTTTGATACTTCTTTTGAGTCCTGCATTTTCAAACTCCCTGAAGCAAAATTCCTAGGGTTTTTGTAAAGCTGTTCTTTTATTTCATCCTCATCATAACCCTTTTCTTCGAGTTCCTTTCTAAGTGTATTATTCAGTTTATCAAAAGTGGCTAAGTGCATAAAAATCTCACCCCGTATTTCGAAATAAGCAGGATAATCATTGCCACTCAATTGATGAGGAATACTTCTAATGGTCTTTACATTGCTTGTTACATCATCGCCTTGAACACCATCACCGCGGGTTACAGCACGAATGAGTTTACCATTCTCGTAGGTTAAACTAATGGCCAATCCATCAAACTTTAATTCACACACGTATTCAAAATCATTGCCTATGGATTTTCTAATACGGTTGTCGAATTCAGTTAGTTCTTCTTCGTTGTAAGTATTGCCCAAGCTAAGCATAGGGTATTTGTGCTTTACTTGCTTAAACTCTTTGGTGATATCTCCACCCACTTTTAAGGCAGGGGAGTTGGGATTTTGAAATGCAGGAAATGTTTTTTCTAAAGCTTCTAGTTCTTTTAATAGTTTATCAAACTCAAAATCGCTGATGCTTGGCCTTGAAAGGATATAATATTGGTAGTTGTGTTGATTGATTAGTTCGGTAAGATGGTCTATTTGCGCTTTAGCTTCTTGTGCGTTCATGGTGTAAAAATACAAATTGCTAGATTTTTGCCAAGAGGGTTTTAAAACATAGTATACACAAAGGTGGTCAGTGATGTTGAACCCCTTCGGGGTTCCGCTTTGTTTTTGACATGTTGCCCAAGGTTTCACTTAGGGTTATAATCATTTTACCCCTTCAGGGTAAATATATTTATGGATTGAAATACTTTTTGCTTTAATATGTTAATAGGTTTGCTTGCAGAATTCGCATACATTTTTCATCACACAAACTTCATGGTTTGGGTTAGTTGGTCTGCATACTTCTCTACCTAAGAATGATAAAGCCATTCCCACTTCCCAATCCTTTTGGGGTATAATTTTCATCATTTTTTTCTCCATAGCAATAGGGTTTGAATCATCTGAAATGCCAATTCGATTGGCTACACGCAAAGTATGCAGATCAATAATAATACCTTCTCTTGGCACTTTCATTTCCCTCATAATCACATTGGCAGACTTGCGTCCAATACCGGGCAGTGCGGTTAAGCCCTCCATCGTGGTAGGTATGTTTTTGTCATTCTTAATTTGCTTTGCCATGTCTAACAACCAAGCGGTTTTATTGGCAAAATTTCTAATCTTATTAACGTAAGGTAGCAAATCTTCGGCAGTAGCATGAGATAAGCTCTGCATTGTTGGATAAGCCTTAAATAGTTTGGGTGCTAAAGTATTTATTAGCTTATCTGATACTTGTGCCGACAATACCACCATCACCATAAGCTCATAAATACTCTTAAATTGCAGTGGGTGTTTCTCGCCTTTATATTTTTTTAGAAGGGGTTGAATGGCTTCAGACCAATTGATTTCGTTTGACATATTGTTTATGATTTGCTTTTTTCAAAGATATCATAAAGTATCTATGATTGATGATAGAATATTAAACTGAAATGATTTTGTTTGGGATTTATTTAAAAAAAAAGCCCGCAATTTCTTGGGGGCTTCATTGAATAAATGTGATATATTAGTCTTTCAATACACTTCTTGAAATTACCAATTTTTGAATTTCGCTTGTTCCTTCACCTATGGTACAAAGTTTAGAATCTCTGTAAAACTTCTCAACTGGGAAGTCTTTGGTATAACCATAACCCCCAAAAATTTGTATCGCTTCGCTTGCTGCCCAAACACATACCTCTGATGCATAATATTTGGCCATCGCACTTTCTTTGGTCATTGGAAGGTGTCTCATTTTTAAATCAGCTGCTTGGTAGGTTAGTAATTCTGAAGCT
Source organism: Bacteroidota bacterium (assembly GCA_010027395.1). Lineage (GTDB taxonomy): Bacteria > Bacteroidota > Bacteroidia > UKL13-3 > UKL13-3 > RGVD01. The sequence continues at coordinate 9,215 of RGVD01000062.1, read as the reverse complement.
TCAATTCTGGTGGCCATATCAGCCAATTTAAATCCAATGGCTTGGAAGTTAGATATTGGTTGACCGAATTGATGGCGCTCTTTTGAGTATTTCAAAGCAGCTTCATAGCTTCCTTTTGCAATTCCAATTGAAAGTGCAGCGATAGAAATTCTACCTCCATCCAATATTTTCATGGCTTGCTTAAATCCGTCTCCCACTTTACCAAGCATGTTTTCAGCAGGTATGCGACAATCTTCGAAAATCATTTCTGCAGTTTCGCTGGCACGCATTCCAAGCTTGTTTTCTTTCTTACCACCTTTAAATCCTTTGGTGCCTCTCTCAACTACAAAGGCAGTAATCCCATTGCTATCCAATAACTCACCTGTACGAGCTAAGACTACAGCCACATCACCGGTAATTCCGTGGGTAATCCAATTTTTGCTTCCATTTAAAACCCAATCATTTCCATCTTGTTTGGCCACACATTGCATACGCATAGCATCACTACCTGTATTAGCTTCAGTTAATCCCCATGCGCCAATCCATTCACCTGTTGCCAATTTTGGTAACCATTTTTTCTTTTGCTCTTCGTTACCAAATTGCAAAATATGGCCTGTACATAAACTGTTGTGAGCAGCCATGCTTAAACCCACAGAACTACATATTTTGGTAATTTCGATAATGGCAGTAATGTATTCGTTATATCCTAAACCTGCTCCACCATATTCTTCGGGCACTAGAATTCCTAGTAAACCAAGTTTACCCATCGCTTGCATAGTTTCTTTTGGGAAATGCTGAGCTTCATCCCACTCCATAACATAAGGGCGGATGTGTTTTTCGGCAAAGTCTCGTGCCATTTGGGCAACCATTTTCTGATTTTCAGATTGTTCAAAATTCATAAAGAGAAATTGTTTTCGTTAATAGTTTGGGCAATAATAAGCTATATAATTAAACAAAACACCTAGCTAATAATTTTTAGGAATAAATTTTTATCAGGTTTTTATTGATTTGATAAGGCGGTTTTCAAATACAATTTGCTAGGCTGGGTAAATTCATAATAATTGAATGAATCGCCTACTACAAATGTGCTGAAAAAACTATCTTCGCAAGCTTTATGGAAGAAAAAGTTTATATCATCGATTTTGGTTCGCAATACACTCAGCTAATTGCCCGTAGATTAAGGGAATTGAATGTTTATTCCGAAATTTACCCTTGCACACATTTGCCACAACACTCAGAAAATGTAAAAGCGATAATCCTTTCAGGAAGCCCATATTCAGTGAATGATGGCATTTTGCCGAATATTGATTTATCTCAGTGGAGAGGTAAATTGCCCATATTAGGAGTATGTTATGGTGCCCAAATGTTAGCCCACCAAAATGGTGGTTATGTGGTTCCTTCAACCATTAGAGAGTATGGTCGTGCTCTACTGAATTATATTGATGATGATGTATTGTTTAAAAATATCCAATTAAATTCTCAAGTTTGGATGAGTCACGGAGACACCATTCAAGACATTCCTAATAATTTTAAGGTTATTGCGAGCACTGAGAGTGTTAAAGTTGCTGCTTTTAAGATTGAAGGGGAGCCAACTTACGCAATCCAATTTCATCCAGAAGTAACACATAGTACAGATGGTAAAACTTTACTCGAGAATTTTATCAAAAATGTTGCAGGACTGAAGCAAAATTGGACACCAAAACATTTTATTGAAGCTACTAATGAGGAACTTAAATCAAAACTTGGTGATGATAAAGTTATCATAGGCTTGTCAGGTGGCGTTGATTCAAGTGTTGCAGCTGTGCTACTTAAAAATGCTATTGGTGAAAACCTAACAGGTATTTTTATTGATAATGGGTTGTTGAGAAAAGGAGAATACACTGCAGTGCTTGAGGCATATAATAAAATGGGCCTACATGTTATTGGTGTTGATGCAGCTAAATTATTTTTAGACGAGTTAACTGGTGTTTCTGATCCTGAAACCAAGCGTAAAATAATTGGTCGCGTTTTTATTGAAGTATTTGAAGCCGAAGCTAAAAAATTGAAGGATGTGAAATGGTTGGCGCAGGGCACCATTTACCCAGATGTAATAGAAAGTGTTAGTGTGAAAGGCCCTTCTGCAACCATAAAATCTCATCATAATGTGGGTGGATTGCCCGAGAAGATGGATTTTAAAATAGTAGAACCATTGCGCATGTTATTCAAAGATGAAGTAAGAAATGTTGGTTCATCCCTTGGAATTGAACCTATTATTTTAGGTCGTCATCCATTTCCAGGGCCAGGGTTAGCTATAAGAATATTAGGAGATATAACAGCCGAGAAAGTTAATATATTGCAGTTAGCTGATGATATCTTTATATCTGAGCTAAAAGACAAGGGTTTATACAACAGTGTGTGGCAAGCAGGGGTTATTTTCTTGCCTGTGAAATCGGTGGGTGTAATGGGTGATGAACGTACGTATGAAAATGTGGTTTGTTTGAGAGCGGTAACTTCTGTAGATGGTATGACAGCAGATTTTAGCCATTTACCATATGAGTTTCTTGGATTGGTATCAAATAGAATAATTAATGAAGTGCGTGGTATCAATAGAGTAGTATATGATATTAGCAGCAAGCCACCTGCAACTATTGAATGGGAATAAGTCCGCAAAGCACTAAATATATGAAACAAAAAAATTGGATATTAACTTTCATTTGCATTTTATCGCTGGTCACTAACACCTATGCCCAAACCAAAGTGGCTGTGATTATGCCGTTTTGCAGCAAGCAAATAATCCAAAAGCCAAATACCAAAAATTCAGATTTAGGAAATGCTTGTCGAGAATATTATCAGGGTTCTTTATTAGCAGCAGATAGTCTTATAGCATCAGGTATGAGCTTAAGCATCTCAAGCTATGATACGGAGAAAGATTCGAATGTTTTTATTAAGATTCTAAAGAAAAAGGAAATTGCAGAAGCTGACTTAATCATTGGACCTGTCACCAAAGAAGCGCAAATGGCAATGAAACCTTATTCAGTTTCTAAGCAAAAATACCATGTTTCTCCTTTGTTTACTTTCACTAAAACCAAGGTGAATGACCCATATATTATCTCTGCAAATCCTGATTTGACATACTATGCTGATTATGCGCTTGGGTATATAAACAACCAAAGTAAAAACCCTAATATCATCATCATTCAGGATAATGACCCTACTGATAAGGTTTTTGGATCGAGGGCCAAGCAATTGCAAGGCAGTTTTTCAAATGCTAGCTTTTCATATTTAGACATCAGTAAAATCAGTGATTTAGGGAAATATTTAACAGCAAATAAGCCTAATCATATCATACTTTGTAGTAATGAAGAAAGCAAAGTAAATAGTTGTTTGAATGTGATAATTGACACAACAGGGCTGTATGACATTTCTACTTATGGGTTTACCCAATGGATGGATTTTAGTTCAATAAATGGTAAGCTTTGGGAACAATGTAAAGTCCATATTCTAACTCCCCAATTTATTGATTACAGTGACCAAGCTGTGAAAGATTTCATTGGAAAGTATCGCGCTAAGTTTTACACTGAACCGAGTATTTTTGCTTTTCAGGGCTATGATCAATTTATGTTTTTTACCAAAAATGCATCACAAAACAAAAATGATATCAAGAAGTTGATTGAACAAAATAGTTATCAAGGCTTATGTAATCATTTTAAAATAGCCTACAAACAAGACAGCGAAGGAATGCAAAATGCCAATCTTAATATTTTAAGGTGGCAAAACATGAAGTTGGTAAGGGTTGAATATTAATTGCTTTTGAATCTATTTTGTAGCATGCCAATCACACCAAAACCCATAACTTATTGAGTTTTGTAACTTAAAATAGTCATTTCTGTGCTTTAATAGACAAGCCCTTGCTGAATCATAATCCAACCATTCGCCATCCAAATCATTTCCGAATGGACCAGAAGAGCCTATAAAAAAGTTATGATTAAACTTCTTATTCAATAGCTCTCTATGTGATGTAGTATAAGTTCCAATACCTAAAACCTTAGAAATTTTATTGATTATTTTAGTTTTTAGACTTGGCTTTCTGAATTTTAACATTTTTGCATGGCTATAAAAGTCTTCGCCTTTTTTTAGCACTTCCAAAGAGGTTTGATCCAACAATTTAAATTTAGAATAACCTAATTCTTTAAGTCTATTTAATGTACCTAAAGCCTGCTCGTCTCTTAATACTTCATTCTCACCAACACATTCTGATTCTACCGAAATAAAGGTTGGGAGAATATTTGAGCCGGCCAAAGTTTGCAAGCATAATTCATCATAACCTTCAATATCAATTTTGCAATAGTAGGGTATGCCGTATGTCTTGAAAATCGTCTTCAGAGTTTTACATTCAACCTTCACCGTATCTTTGGCAAGATGATTTCTATCGGCTATTTCTTTTTTTAATGAGCTCCAAAGCGATAATTCACTGATATTAAAATCCATCTGCAGATCATCAATATCTGCAATGGCATAGTTTAATATCTTTAGTTTCTTCAGTTCAACTTCTCGACTAAATTTTTGGTTTACGTATTTTATGGTGTTTGGGTCGGCATCAATTGCAATCACATTGTAACCCTTTTTTAAATAATAGCTGGTATCTTCACCGCGATGCATCCCTACATCAATTATCAAGTCGTTTTTTATCATCTTGTCCTAACAATTTTAATCTTTATAACTAACACTAGGTATTAAAAATGAAGTTAAGGGGATTTGAAGCCATAAACATACGATCATGTGTGATGAACTGCTTTCTTGAATTTACAAACGTGTTATTCCAACAGGATATTCCTGACTCAAAAGGGTTTGAATTTTCGCATAGTCTGCAGGATTATGGACAAAATCAAGCTTGGAGCAATCAAGTATTACAATTCTTAAACTACTGCTTGAATGTAGGTAGTCGAAGTAGGTTTTTTGAAGGTTTAATAGGTATTCGTCCTCGATTTCTTGCTCATATATACGACCACGGTTATTGATATTCCATTTCAGCTTTTCAATAGGGCTGTGCAGGTATAGTAATAAATCTGGCTGGTGGATTTGTTGGTTAATTATTTCGAAGAGTTTGTAATACAAATTATACTCATCCTCATCCAAAGTGACTTTTGAAAACAATAAGCATTTAGGAAAAATATAATCTGAAATAATTTGATTATTGAACAAATCTTGCTCATTTAGTTGCCTTTTTAATTGATTAAAGCGAGCTGCCAAAAAACTCATTTCAAGGGGGAAAGCGTAACGCCTTTGGTCTTTATAAAATTTTGGCAAGAATGAGTTGTCCTCAAATTCCTCAAGTATGAGTTTGGCTTGAAGCCATTGCGAAAGTTGAGTGGCAAGAGTTGATTTGCCAGCACCAATGTTTCCTTCAACAGCAATATAGCGATATGGAATTGGATTTTGGCTCAAACTTGTGCTTGGTTATTTTGTAAGTATTGTGAAAATTAAGAACTGCAAATAAATGTTTAGCATGACCAACATTCCTACAATTTTTCCACTTTGCCTATGTCACTGCAATTATCTAACAGCGTATCAATAGTTTTATTAAAAACGGGGTGAACAAATTGTGGTAATATTTCTTGTAATGGAATCAAAGTAAACCTGCGAACATGCAAATAGGGGTGGGGAACTTTCAAATTTGGATTATCGATAATATCATTTCCATAAAACAAAATATCAATATCAATAACCCTTTCAGCCCACTTTTCAATGCGTTCTCGGCCCATTTGCATTTCAATATCAAGGGTTATTGTCAAAATTTCTTCGGGTGTAAGCGAGCTTTTGATAGCAACCACTTGATTATAGAAATCTGCTTGATTAACCTTGCCCCAAGCAGCTGTTTTATATAGGCTTGAAGCCATAATGATAGGAGATAGGCGATTTTCAATGTGGTGTATAGCTGTTTTTAAACAAGCAAGTGAATCTCCCATATTGCTTCCCAAAAGCAATACAACTATTTTATCTTCCATTAGCTTAAAACCAATTGAAGTGTGTTGCGTGTTTTTTGTTCGATAAATAACTTACGACCATCGGATAATTGTTTTAACAACTCATTATTATAGTTGGTGATAGTAAGTATTTCGAGCCCTGAATTGCTTTTAATATTATAATTTAAAGCCAATTCAGATAACAACTTTTCTGTTTTGTCTTCTTCATTATCTATACAAACACTAAAGCTAATGGCCGAATTTTGCATCAAGTTTATCTTTACCTTATGTCGTGCAAAAACAAAAAAGATATTGCTTAAATTATCTTCTACTATAAATGAGAAATCTTTACTCGAAATGGAAATAAGCAATTGATTGTTTTTAGAAATAAAGGTGGGAATATGCTCCTCCAAATCTTTGCCAACACCAACGACAGTTCCTTTGTCATCTGGATTAATAAAGGATTTTACAAACAAGGGGATATGCTTGCTTTGAAGTGGCTGTATGGTCTTGGGGTGTATGACAGTGGCTCCATAATAGGCCATCTCAATTGCTTTAGGGTAACTTAGAGCATTTAATTTAACGGCATCAGGAAACTTTTTAGGGTCGGCATTCATAACACCTGCCACATCCTTCCAAATGGTAACATTGTCGGCTTTTAAACCATAAGCAAAAATAGCAGCAGTATAATCAGATCCTTCTCTACCAAGGGTTACAGTGTGGTTGTCTTTATTTTTTCCAATAAATCCCTGTGTGATTACCATTTGCTTCTTCACAATGGGTTTCAATTTATTACCAATCAAAGTTTCAGTTGTTTTCCAATCTACCTTTCCTTCGCGGTATGCGCTGTCGGTAGAAATAAAATTTCGAGCATCCATCCAACGGTTGCGAATTCCTGAATCATTTAAAAAAGCGCTTATAATTCTTGATGAGAAAATCTCACCATAACTCACAATTTGATCGTATATGGCATCAAAACTGCCTTCGGGAGAACTTTCTAACTCACAATCAAGTTCAATAAACAGATTTTCGATATCGTCATAAGCATGGCTCGCAGTATCTTTAAGAAGATGTTTTATAATTTCATCATGAAAGGTTTTTACCTCATTAAATAAATTGTTTTTACTTTCATTTTCGTTGTTATAGTATGCCTTTGCCAATAGTTCTAAAGCATTGGTTGTTTTCCCCATGGCTGATACCACTATCAATAATTCCTGATTGGCGTATTGTTTTAAAATATCTGCTACATTCCTAACTGCCTCTGCATTTTTTACCGATGCTCCCCCGAATTTAAATACTTTCATGATTCTGTATTCCCCCAATTTTGTAAATGTGAGGCAAATGTATGGATTTGTAGTTAAGTCGAAAAAGGAATTGTGAATAGCACAAATCACATCAATACAAGGCATTAAAGATGAACTAATAATATTATTTGTAATTATTGGCTCATGGTGTTTAATTCGAAAGTATGAATATTGATTTAACTGGAAAAAATGCTTTGGTATGTGGTAGCACCAAAGGAATTGGTTATGCCATAGCTTTACAATTTGCAAAACTTGGCGCAAATGTTACGCTAATGGCACGTAACGGGGGTTTACTTGAACGTGTGGTAAGAGACCTAGATACAAGTATTGGGCAAAAACATAATTTTATCGTGGCTGATTTTTCAAAACCTGAATCGGTTAGATCAGCTATAGATGCTAAAGTTAACTCACATACCATTTACCATATCTTGGTTAATAATAGCGGAGGACCTAGCCCTGGGCCTGCTCATTTAGCTAAAGAAGAAGAGTTTATTGCCGCCCTGAATTCTCATTTGCTTAGCAGTCATCATTTGATGCAATGCGTGATTGATGGTATGAGACAATCAGGTTATGGCCGTATTATCAATATCATATCTACAAGTGTAAAAATTCCCTTAAAAGGATTAGGTGTATCTAATACTGTTAGAGGCGCTATGGCAAGCTGGAGTAAGACTTTGGCAACAGAGCTGGCACCATTTGGCATTACAGTAAACAATATTTTACCTGGTGCAACTTCAACAGATAGATTAAAACAAATCATTGAAGGTAAGGCTGAAAAACAAAACGAAAGTGCTGATGAAGTGAGTAAAGAAATGTTAGCTGAAATACCCATGAAGCGATTTGCCACGCCTGAAGAAATTGCTTTTGCCGCTAGCTTCCTAGCAAGCGAATACGCCTCTTATATCACAGGTATTAACATGCCTGTTGATGGAGGTAGGACTGGCTGTTTATAAGCAATTAATTTCAAAACTATTCTGGCGCCCCTTCATCTTATTAAAAATAAAAGAGAGCATGTGCGCCTAGTTTGCAAACCTATAAAATCGAAAAGCAACATAGAGTTTACTGCTAGTTCTGATTTGCAATCATAAGTATTTGAAAGCTCAAAATATGCTTACCCCAAAGGGGTAAAATATTAATAGCCGTGGGTGAAACCCACGGATAAATGGCATATACAAAGCAGAACCCCGAAAGGGTTCAACATCAAAAACCATGTTTCGAACACCAATGATTCACAATCCAAATCATTTACAACAAAGATTTGCAGTCCGCTTTTTAACATACCAATTTCAGGAAACAAACCTATTAAACGGTAATTATTTTATCGCATTACAAATGCTAATGATAGCTAAATATGGTTTGCAAAATCGCACTGTTTGGATTACCACTTCAAATAAATGATGTATTCTTACTTCTTTGTAGCAAATAAAATTTAGGTAAGCAGATAATAAGTTTTATGGCAATTTAAGCATTTATATTGCCTTAAAAAACTATCTTTTTTTGATTTATAACTCGATTTCTTTTTCACCCTAGACCTATCTTTTGAATAACAAAAAGGACAGTTAGATTCTCTCGTTATTTTTTTTCGATAATAAAAAAATATAGCAATCAATATGATTGCAAAAAGAATTATTAATGAATTAATTGACTCAAGTGCGCGAAATAAAAACATATTATAAAATTATCCTACAATTCTATTTTATTAGTATGTCACAGCATATTAAATTAATATTATTTATTCATTAACATATTGTAAAGATGCTGTAATGACAAGGGTTTGCAAGCGCATTATCAAATGTAAAACTAAATGGCCAATTAAATAACTTTTACTGCAACTGAATCGAAATTTTTTTAAAACTTGATATTAATATGTAATATTATTTTTAATATTTAAGTAATACTATATTTGAATTATTGTTCATAACTTATAATTTAATGGAAATATAAAAACACTGCTTACTCATATTCTTATTAATTTCTACTATGTTAGTTT
>RGVD01000061.1 GCA_010027395.1 Bacteroidota bacterium | reverse complement strand
GTCTTTTGAATCTCTTTCTACTATCTTTTTTCCAAGGAATGTTTTGAAGATTAAAGGAAGCAATAAAGCACCAAAAACAAGGTTAAAAAGTCCCTTAGAATACCATGTGCCCATTTCAATAAGGCTTGACATGAGAAGGGAGCTCGCAATACCCGGTATAGCGGTTGCCAAAACTTCCTTGGGGTAAAAATTCCCAAGTCTGTATTGTTTAAAGCTAATGGTTCCACCCGTAAATATGATGGCAAAAAGTGAATTTGCCAAGACGGCCTTTACCAATATCTCATCAGCATACCCCAACCTAGACAAAAAATAGGTAAGTATGGGTACAAAAATAATCCCACCCCCAACACCGATGAGTCCGCTCATGAAGCCACCTATAGCGCCTGCAGCAATTAAAAATATATAATCAAACCACTCTAGCATACATTAAAATAAGATTCGCAATATATTTAAAAGCTCATTACACCTCATCTAAATCAGGTTTGAATATGATATTTATAAATAAATTTTTGCATTTGCTTCCAACAATTACATTTGTATCCCAATTAGAAAGAAATAAATAGCTGTGAGCGAACATCATAATAGCCAAAGCAAACTTACTGCCGCAGGCCTTTTAGTAACCCTAGGAATCATTTATGGCGATATTGGAACCTCTCCATTATACGTTCTTAATGAAATTGTTGGTGATAGACTAATCAGTAAAGACCTCATTTTAGGAGGTTTATCTTGTATTTTTTGGACACTTACCTTACAAACCACTGTTAAATACGTTTTATTGACCCTTAACGCTGATAACAATGGCGAAGGTGGAATATTCTCATTGTATGCGCTTGTTAGAAGAAGAAGACCGTATTTAATTTTTCCTGCCATCATTGGAGGTTGTGCCCTGTTAGCAGATGGTATTATCACTCCCCCGATTTCAGTTGCCTCGGCCGTGGAGGGTTTGAGAATTATTCGAACAGACATACCAACTATTCCGATTGTAATAACATTTGGGCCAATTATGTTTATTTGGTTTGGTATGCTTGCTGTTTTAGGTGTTTCAAAAATTGGATGTCACTTAGATGTATTAAATTCATTGAATCCTTATTATGCTTATAACCTCTTGGCCAATTATCCTAAAGGCTTTTGGCTATTAGGTGCAGTATTCCTATGTACAACTGGGGCTGAAGCACTTTATTCAGATCTTGGACATTGCGGAAAAAACAATATTCGAGTAAGCTGGATATATGTAAAAATTGCTTTGGTTTTAAATTACCTTGGACAAGGAGCAAATCTTTTGAACTATGAAGGAAAAACCTTGCAGGAAACTGGCATCAATTCATTCTATCATATCATGCCATCATGGTTTTTACCGACAGGAATTGTCATAGCAACACTAGCGGCAATCATTGCCAGTCAGGCATTAATTAGTGGTTCATTTACCTTAATTTCTGAAGCAATAAGACTTAATGTTTGGCCAAAAGTATCTATCAAATATCCAAGCAATATGAAAGGCCAGCTTTATGTACCTAGTGCAAACTGGTTACTATGGGCGGGTTGTATTGGAATTGTATTGTATTTTAAAGAATCTGCCAATATGGGTGCAGCTTATGGTCTAGCCATCACCATCGCCATGTTAATGACTACTTTCTTATTGTCAAATTATTTAAGGACAAAGAAAGTTGCCAAAATAGTTGTGTTAAGTATTTTATTGGTTTATGGGTCAATTGAGATGTCATTTTTGATAGCCAACTTGCTAAAATTTCAACATGGAGGATGGGTAAGTTTACTTATCAGTAGCGTGTTTATTTTTGTCATGTGGATTTGGTATAAAGGTCGTAAAATAAAGAACCGCCTTACCGAATTTGTACCTCTTAAAAACTACATTCCTTTGCTAAAAGAATTAAGTAATGATACTTCAATATCGAAATACTCAACCCATTTAATTTATCTTACCAGTGCTGATACCTTGCTTGAGATTGAATCAAAAGTAATGTATTCAATTTTGCAAAAAAGACCTAAGAAAGCAGATATCTATTGGTTTGTGCACGTACATGTGGATGACCAGCCTTATAAAATGGAATACAAGGTGGATCACATTGCAGAAAACGACATCATCAAGGTAGAATTTAAATTGGGTTTCAGGGTGGAACAAAAAGTAAATTTCTATTTTAGAAAAGTGGTTGAAGAATTAGTGAGAAATGGCGAAGTAGATGTTACCTCTCGCTATACTTCATTGAGGGAGCAAAATATTACTGGTGATTTCCGTTTTGTTGTTTTAAAACGTCACCTATCACACGAAAACGAGTTATCTGGCTATGAGCGTTGGATTATGGACATGTACTTCAAACTTGATAGATTAAGTTTATCTGAAGAAAGAGCATTTGGACTAGACACCAGCTCTGTTACTGTTGAAACCGTGCCATTGCTTATTACCCCAGTAAAAGAATTCAAGTTGAAGAGGGTTTATAAATAGTTAGATTTGAATGACTACTTTTAACGAATCATTAAAAATCAATCATCCATTCTATATAGTTTAGTATTTGTCGAATATTGATTTTTGCTGAATTGCATTATTTTTTCGTTTAAAAATATCTTTAGCTCCTACTTCATTTACAATCCAATTATCTGTGATATAGTATTCGTTTGCTAGGGTTGCAGGCATGATTATGGCTAAAGGCAAAATACCTAAAACTATTTCATAATTTATGGCAAATCCAGTTTCATTTCTATTTGAAAAATATGAGTTCATAAAGAACATTGTTGTATAATCTATTACAATCAAGGCCACCCTTGCCATATAAGATTTATCTTTATTACAAATCCATTCTATTTGAGAATAAGGCACTATGATAGAATCCTCAAAAAACAGTGTATCTAAGTTGGCGTTTGTAAGCTCAAGCTTTAAGTATTCATTCTTTCTATGTTCATCAACTAATCTCGTTGATATGTTGTTAATGAATTTGGACTTCAACTTAATGACATAAACTTGATCAAATCGTAATTTATTGGTCTTATTTTTGCTTTTATTTTTCAATTCAACATAGTTTCCTCTTTGGGCATTTGAATCAATGCTTAAAAATAGAAAAAATGATAGAAGAAAAACTAATTGCTTCATTTGCTACATATCAAAAAATCAAGTGGACTATAAATTCTTTTATGCCCAATATTTACCCCAATTGCAATACCAGTATAAACCATGGAAGCAGCAAATGCTGCACTGCTGTGTTTACTATCAGCTACATTAAGTAAAGCTAATGCACTGATACTTGAAATACCTGTTGTTACATATTTCAACCCTTGCAATACAGGGTTTTTGGGTATTTTTATTTTAGAAATTTGACTCACTGCAATTGCCAAACTTTGTGCTTTCCTATTTGGATTGCTTACATATATTGAGTCATTTTTTACTGAATCTAATATAACTCTGCTTGAAATATTTGGCTCGTCACCTGCAATTTTCAAATAAGCAATTTTAGGCAACCTATAAGTATGTTTTGATTGGGTTTTTCTGTTAACAAATTGGATTCTATTTTGTTGTGCATAGGTTGGTAAATGAAGCATCATCAAACAAAAAAACAATGTACTTATTAATATCATTTTCATTGTTATAGTTTGTACATTAAACTCATATTTGAATTGATATAAATATATTTACCAATTCCTTGGGATGGAGAATATTGAGAGCCCTCATCGATTCCTTTCAGAATACTTTTAAACGGCACATCATTAACTGTTTTTACTCCAAAAATATAACCAAATCCAAAATAAATTTTCTCCTTGAATAAATTCAATTGATGATTGCCCTCAAACTCTAATGATTGATAAACATGACTTTCTTTATTGGTCTGTATGTAGGAATCAAAAATTGGGTCATCTGCTGTAATAATCATTTTATCATAGCTCTTTGCAATGCTGTAATTTATCAGATAAATAGATCTAAAAATTGGGCTTTTATTACTGGCAAACACTATCCCTGGTTTAATAAAATAAGATTCAAAACTTTGGCTATATGTAAATAAAGTTGGCCTATAAACGGAATAATTTCTATAGGTATTAGTTTCACTTTTATTTTTGTCACCCTTACCATACCCACCTCTAATGGCAAACGATAAACCTTTCTTTTTTAATTTGATATATGATAGCTCAAATGGCATCAAATCTATTAACCTTGCTTGAATACCAATAAGATGAATAGCACTAGAATTATTTTTGTCTATTTGAGCATTGCTTTCAAACAGTAGCAAACAAAAAAATATGAGTAATAATTTTTTCATGTATTAGGGAGTAATAAATAATACATCATTAATAGAACCATTATAATTATTCGCAGTCAATTGTTTAAAATACGCTTTGCTAAAAGTATGCTTAACAATAGTAGGGCTTTCTCTCAAGTTTTTAATAAGCGTTCCTTTTGAGCAGCTGCTACCCTCATAACTGTATGTATAACCTACATTAAGTGTGATGGTATCTATCCTACTTTTTGTTTCAATATATAAGGTTGTTTCAGTATTTTCAGAAATTGTTAAGTCAGTAAAAGTATCATTAGGAGCAAATGTTTTATTAGAACCAAAATAACTAATTTTTAATATTCTATCGGTAGTATCAGTTAGCATGATTTTCCTAAAATAATTAGGTTTTGAAATCCAAATGTCTTCTCCACTATAGCAGCAAGCCATAAATAAATTTGATAAGAGAATGATATAAAAGAATAGGTTTCTCAATAGGTTGAAGATATTAGGATTAAGTCAAATATAATTTTCTTCTAATCATACCCAAAATTTGTAGCAAGTATTTACCTTCTAATCCAATTATTATCTGGGTTTAAAGACGTGTGTATAATAGCTAAAACATAAACCTTCCCTTGCTCTTCATCAATATTGAAGTGAATTAAAAAGGGAAATGGATTTGTATAGTAACATCTAATATTATCATATCTAATTTGATAATATGGATTGGCTTTCAACGTTTCAAAGGATTTTACAATTGTCTTATAAAACTTTTCTCCTAATCCTTTCTGTTGCTCATTATAATAATCAACGGCTTTTTGAATATCAGTATAAGCTTTTGGATGGATATGAATTTTAAAACCCATTACTTTTTTATGGTTTCTTTCACATCATCCCAATCCAAAAATTTTGATACTTCTAAAGACTCTATTCTGTCTCTAACTATTTGTTGATGCCATTCAGGAATTATTATTTCTTCTTGCTCAACAGTAAGAAAATCTAAAGATTTTAGATACTCAATTAGCGACAAGGCTTTATTTGTGGAAGCATCCTGAATGTTTAAGGTAAGTTTCATAACAACACAAAATTAATTATTGTTCATTGAAAAATAAAATGCCATATTTTCTTCTAATCATACCCCAAATTAGGAGCAAGCCATTTTTCAACCCATTCAACACTTTCGCCTTTTCGTTTAGCATACTCTTCTACTTGGTCTTTGGCTATTTTGCCTCGCTCACAGCCGCAGCAGGATACATAGCAAAGTTTTCTGTAAGGTGCAATCCAATTTTATTTTCAGCATCTAACAAATTAAACAAGGTACGCTTTTCAGTATGGTCAGGACAAGCAGGATAGCCAGGAGCAGGGCGAATACCTTGGTATTCCTCTTTTATCAAATCTTCACTGCTTAAATTTTCATTTGAAGCATAACCCCAATATTCTTTACGAACAAGCTCATGCATGCGCTCTGCAAATGCTTCTGCCAATCTATCTGCAATGGCTTTAATCATGATGCTATGGTAATCGTCATGATCTTTTTCATAAGCTTCAACCAAAGGCTCAATACCTATACCAGCCGTTACTGCAAATCCTCCCATGTAATCGCTAACACCTGTTTCTTTAGCTGCCACAAAATCTGCTAAACAATTGTAGTGTTGGCCATCTGCTTTTTCTGATTGTTGACGTAGGAAGTGAAAGGTGTTCTCGACTCCGTTTGAATCGATAACAACATCATCGCTTACTGAATTGGCTTGCCAAAAACCTACCACTGCTTTGGCAGTAAGAAGCTTTTTACTAATCACTTCATCCAACATCTTATTAGCATCATCAAACAGTTTTTTTGCTTCAGATCCAATGATGGCATCATCCAATATTTTAGGGTATCGACCAGCTAATTCCCATGTTGCAAAGAATGGAGTCCAATCAATATATGATCTTAAATCCTCTAATGGATAATCTTCAAAAACTTTGGTACCCGTAAATGCAGGCTTCACAATATTGGCAACATCGACACCCACTTTGGTAGAACGTGCTTTTTCAAGGCTTACAAAATTTTTATCTCGCTTGCGGTTTTTATAATCTTCTCGGTATTGGCTATAATCTTCTTTTAGTTTCTTGTGATAAGCCTCGCCAAACTCTTTACTGATGAGGCTTTGAACAACTGGCACACTTTTACTTGCATCAATTACATGAACAACAGAACCACTGTAATGAGGATCTATTTTCACTGCTGTATGTACCCTCGATGTTGTAGCACCTCCAATTAATAAAGGTATTTTCATACCCAATCTTTCCATCTCCTTTGCCACACCTACCATCTCATCTAAACTAGGTGTAATCAAACCACTCAAGCCAATCACATCTACTTTTTCTTCAATGGCTTTTGCCAGAATTTTATCTGTTGGTACCATCACACCCATGTCAATAATTTCAAAATTATTACATGCCATTACCACACCCACAATATTTTTTCCAATATCATGTACATCACCTTTTACAGTAGCCATTAAAATCTTACATGCCCCACCTAAATCCTCCCCTAAGGGGATGACTTCTGACTCCACATCACTCAATGATTTCAGGCAGATCAAAATCTCGTTTAGTGCATTATCAATGTCCGCGAATATTCGGTCATTATCAAAACGAATTACTTTATAGCCCATGCCTTCAAGCCATTCTGTTCTTTGCTTATCCGATTCAATATTATCTGGTAATTGATGAATCTTTCCATCTAATTCGATAACTAGTTTCTTTTTTAAACAAACAAAATCTGCTATGAATCTTCCAATAATTTGTTGTCTTCTAAATTTGTATCCATCCAATTTTTTGCCTTTTAAAATATTCCATAAAATTTCTTCTGCATCTGTTGGGTTGTTTCTATTTTGAAGAACAAATTCTTTTAATAATGGATAAAGAGCTGTATCCGCTGTTTCGTATCCATACTCCTCTTCGCCCAAAGTCTCTCCCTTAGGGAGAGATTTAGAGAGGGCTTCTGTTTGCTTGCGTTTCTCTTCATCCATATAAGGCATTAGATAAGCAACCGCTTTTTTCATCACCCTAGCGCTTTTTACCACTTGAGGTAAGAACATTTTGCCAGCACCAAACAAATCACCAACTACATTCATTCCAGCCATCAATGGGCCTTCAATTACATCTAATGGTTTTGGTAATTTTTGTCTTGCCTCTTCAGTATCGGCATCAATAAAATCAACAATACCTTTTACTAAGGCATGGCTTAATCGAGATTCAACTGTTCCATTACGCCACTCCTCATTCAACACCTCAACTTTGCCTTTTTGTTTCACCGTTTCAGCAAACTCCAAAAGGCGTTCTGTAGCGTCTTCTCTCCTATCCAACAATACATCTTCTACCCTTTCAAGCAATTCTTTCGGAATATCATCATATACCTCCAACATGGCAGGATTAACAATACCCATGTCCATTCCCTCTTTTATGGCATGATATAAAAAGGCTGAGTGCATGGCTTCACGCACGGCATTGTTTCCTCTAAATGAAAATGACACATTAGAAACACCACCACTTACATGTGCTCCAGGTAAATTAGTTCTTATCCATTTGGTTGCTCTAAAAAAATCTAGAGCATTCTTACGATGCTCTTCCATACCTGTTCCCACAGGGAAAATATTAGGATCAAAAATGATATCACCCGGGTAGAATTTAACTTTTTCTACAAGGATTCTATAGGCACGTTCACATATCTCAATTCGTCTTTCATAAGAATCAGCCTGACCTACTTCATCAAAAGCCATAACGATAACGGCAGCACCATAGCGTTTGATTAATTTGGCTTGTTGAATGAACTCTTCCTCTCCAGCTTTTAATGATATAGAATTAACCACGCATTTGCCTTGCACTACTTTCAATCCAGCTTCGATGATATGCCATTTTGAAGAGTCGATCATCACAGGAACTCGCGAGATATCTGGCTCAGATGCTATTAAATTTAGGAACTTGGTCATGGCTTCTGCACCATCCAACATTCCTTCATCCATATTCACATCTATAATTTGAGCTCCACCTTCAACTTGATCGCGGGCTACAGACAAAGCACCATCATAGTCGCCTTCTTTTATTAGTTTTAAAAACTTGGCCGAACCTGTAACATTGGTACGTTCACCCACATTGATAAAATTTGATTCGGGGGTAACAATTAGAGGTTCAAGACCTGATAATTTTAAAGTATATTCTTTCATTTTGATTTGGCTTTTGGCTGATAGCCTTGGGCTTATTTTTTTTATTTAACCACAAAGGCACAAAGAATTTACACTAAGTGCACAAAGATGTTTTTAATTAATTATTCGTCTAATTCCGTTTTTCAAAAGAGATACATTGAAATTTATTAGCAATCCCAATTTATAGTTTCCGAGTTTCAGATAAGTTAAAGTTTGCGCAACATGAACATCATTCAATCCCTCGACTGCTTTGACCTCAATAACCAATTTATTGTCTACCAACAAATCTAATCTATATCCAATTTCAAGTTTTACTTGCTCATAAATCAGGGGCATTGATTTTTCTTTCTCAACAAATATTTCATGTTTTTGAATCTCATAAAACAAACACTCTTTATAAGCAGATTCTAATAAACCTGGACCCAATTGTGAATGCACTTTGATTGCTATTCCTATGATAGTTTTTGTTAGCTCTTCAAGTTCCATCTTAGCGTTCTTTGTGCCTACTTTGAGTCTTAGTGGTTAAAAATTATTGGCTTGAAACTGATAATTTCCTCGGTTTATATTTAGCCGCTACTTCAGCAATGGCTTTGATATGTGGGGGTGTTGTTCCGCAGCAACCGCCAATAATATTTATCAAACCTTCTTTCAAAAACTCTTCAATTTGTTGTGCCATGTATTCCGGACTCTCATCATAAGCTCCCATTTCGTTTGGCAAACCCGCATTTGGATGTGCACTCACCATAAAGTTTGAATTATGAGAAAGCACTTGTAAATATGGCCTAAGCGCACTAGCACCTAAAGCACAATTCAATCCAACACTCAACAATGGAATATGTGAAACCGAAATCAAAAAGGCTTCAGTCGTTTGTCCTGATAGCGTTCTACCTGAAGCATCCGTAATGGTTCCACTCACCATGATTGGGTAGCGTTTACCTATTTCATCAAACACCTCTTCAATAGCAAACAAAGCGGCTTTGGCATTCAAGGTATCAAAAATGGTTTCAACCAATAACAAGTCGGCTCCTCCGTCTATCAAGGCTCTAGCTTGTTCTTTGTAGGCTGTTACCAATTGATCATAAGTAACGGCCCTGTATCCTGGATCATTTACATCTGGAGATAATGATGCTGTTCTATTGGTAGGACCCATTGAACCTGCCACAAATCGCGGTTTGTTTGGTTCACGAGCAGTAAACTCGTCAGCTACTTCTCTTGCAATTTTGGCTGATTGAAAATTCAATTCATACACCAAATGCTCCAAGTGATAATCAGCTTGCGCAATGGTAGTACCGCTAAAAGTGTTGGTTTCAGCTATATCAGCACCCGCAGCATAGTATTGGGCATGAATATCTTTGATAATATCTGGTCGAGATAATGAAAGCAAATCATTGTTGCCCTTTAACGGATGAGGATGATTTTTTAAAGCTTCAGTTCTGAAGTCTTCTTCTTCAAGCTTGTGTCGCTGAATCATGGTGCCCATTGCACCATCAAGAACAAGGATTCGCTCTTTTAAAATGTCGGTAATGTTCATGTTTTCGTTATGAAATTTTTGCTTGCATCTAGGCTTCCGGTATGCTTTGACGCTTCGTTAATCAAGCCAGCATTTATTTTCCGGTAAATGAAGGCAGCATGTTTTTTTTGCTTAGCGGGAAAGTTTTGGATTGACAAGTAAATAGCAGCATTGCCTTTACTTATCAGCTCTTTCACACGTTCGGTTCAAGATAGGTTTTGGCACCCTTTCTGTTAAGGGTTGCTAAGACATCATAGGGCCTAATCCCTCCGTCTTTCTCGATAAGCAGGGCAAATATAAGATTTTGAATAGATTATACAACAGCTCTTTTATAAAATAAATTTGACTTTCAATTTATATTTGGTAAAATTTGTATTTCAAAACCAAATTTATGAAAACACAAAACACAAAATACAAAATACAAAACTTAAATTTTAAAGTTTTTGTAATTATTATCCTAAGCTTATCTGCCATTTCATCTTTTGGCCAAGGAACTACCATAGATGATGATCCTAAAAGACCTAGAGGTTGTTATTTCTTATCTACGCCTGCAGGTAGGACTGAATTAGTTGATCAATGTGTACCATGCGCATTACCTGAATTAATGCGATTAGTTGACCCTCCTGAATTATGTGCTGATATCTTAGAATTAAAAAATAACTATGGATGTTGTCCAATTTGTTGGATAGTAATTGATCCTCAAAACATGACCCTATTAGTAAATTACCTTAGAAGTATATACTTTGGGCGAGGATGGACACCAGTTGGAGATAACACTGGACTCGGAATGTTTCTAACATCTGTGGATACTAGTAATGTTGACGAGAATGGGACTTTAAAAAATTGGGGAATATACATACCTAAGTCCAAGCAATTTGTAATTAGTTCAACAGAACCAATAAAAAGCCCATTATATAAGGATGATGGTACTCTTGTATCATATATAATCGAAGGAACAATTGTAAATAATGGCAGAATCAATATCAGTAATCAAGAATTACATTCAATGATACTTACCCATTTAGAAGCTAATCCTTGCTCAACTTATGGATACTAAATATATGAAAGGTTTTTCATTTGCAACATTGATAATTTTTAAAATAGGGATGTGCTATGCACAACCCTTTTTTAATTTCAACATTGATTCAAGTGTCTATAATGAACTTAATCATCCATATAGTATTTTGCCTGATCAATATTGGACGCCTGCGACAAGTAGCAGCAGTAATATTATTATGCCTTTTAATTTTAATTTTTATGGAATCGATTATAATTCTATTTGGATTTCTAAAAATGGTGCAGTAACTTTTTTTCACCCCCAAACATTCTTTGCGAATAGAATATACATTTTGAATGCTAGATACAGAGAAAAAAACAAAAATGCACCATACGTTTCATCAATTAACGTCCAAACGGACACTGTCAATAATAATAGGGTTTTCAAGGTCGAATATAATAATGTTGGACTATATGAATCTTCTGATACCTCAGATTACGCAAACTTCCAACTTTGGTTATTTGAAGGTTCAAACATTTTCGAAATACATATAGGAAAAATCAAAGCTGATACCTCAGCCTGGTTGCAAAGTATCGGACCTTATGTTGGTATTGGAAAAGATGAAGACAAAATACAAGTACTTTTAGGCGGATTGCCTCAGAATCCAAAGTTTCTAACTAAGAAAGACACATTTCTATTGTCATATCCTGCTCAAAATACTGTCTATAGATTTTCCCCACTTAAATCGAGTTTAAATGAAATTGAAAAGTATAATCGCTTTAATGTTTATCCAAATCCAACTAATGACAAATTAACAATAAACTGCAATGTGCAAATAAGAGTTAAAATAAGAGTTTTGGATGTGTCTACTCTTCAAGAAGTTAAACTATTTGAAAATATTCAAATGAAATCTTCAATAAGCTTAAGTGAATTAAAAGCGGGGATGTATATTCTTCAATTAATTACAGAAAATGAATTAAAAAATATTCGAGTTATTAAATTATAGTTTAAACATAGCCACCACTGACTGTACATTATTCTGAGGAAGGCTGCAGGTCTTGTCAATACAAACATAAATTGATAAGGCGTCTGACATTGGTTTATCTTTCAATAAAGGAATTTGGGTATCCTTTTG
>RGVD01000007.1 GCA_010027395.1 Bacteroidota bacterium | reverse complement strand
ATCAAAGCATTATTTATGTTTGTTTTTACATAGTTATGAAAGAAGATTTAATACAATTTCTATGGGAGCAAAAGTTTTTTGCAGGCAAAGAACTTACTTGCACTGAGGGTCAGAGGCTTTATGTGAGTCATACTGGCACTAAAAATACAGACGCGGGTCCCGACTTTTTTAATGCTAGATTAAAAATCAATGACCTAGAATGGGCGGGTAATGTTGAAATCCACGTTAAAACAAGTGATTGGTATAGACATAAGCACCAAAATGACAAACGATATGAGAATGTAATTCTGCATGTGGTGTATGAGGACGATGTGCCACTGAAGGATAAGGATGGTAAGTTATTGCCCACTCTTGAAATCAAAAAGCTATTACCACCTTCTCTTGTTGCCAAACATAATGAGTTGATGCAAAAACAAAGCCTAATACCTTGCCAAAATGTTTTTGTAAAGCCAAACGAAATGAAGCTAAACCTCTGGCTCGAAAGGGTGTTGATTGAAAGACTAGAAAAGAAAACAGACTACATCAATGAACTTTTAAGAAAATCTGAAAACAATTTTGAACAGTGCTTCTATCAAATTACAGCTAGGTATTTTGGACAAAAAATAAATGCACAAGCTTTTGAAATGTTGAGTCAAAATTTACCCCTTCTAGTTGTAGCCAAACACAAAAATAACCTCAGTCAAATAGAGGCACTAGTGCTAGGAACAGCAGGCTTTTTAGAGAGTCAATTTGATGATGAATATATAAACTTTTTGAAAAAAGAATATGTGTACCTAAAGCATAAATACAACCTACAAAGTTTAGACAAAAGTATTTGGAAATTTGCCCGCACGCGTCCAGCCAATTTTCCAACTGTGAGGTTGCTTCAGTTTGCTCTTTTTATCTATCAAAACAGCCAATTGCTTTCAAAAATTATCAAAGCTGAAAAGCTTCAAGATATCATACCTTTCTTCAAATTGAAGTTTAACCATAAAATCAATTTGGATGTACTTCACAACAATGGACAAATGACAAGTGAAAGGGCATTTAATTTAGGTGAAAGTACCATTGAAAGCATCATTATTAACGCAGTAATTCCTATGCTATTTGCTTACGGAAAAATTCAAAACCTTCCAGAGATAAGCGATAAAAGTCTTGATTGGTTGCAACAAGTTCCTGCCGAACAGAACAGCATCACAAAAATGTGGGAATCCTTTGGCTTAAAGGCTGCGAATGCTTGGCAAAGTCAGGCGCTGATAGAGCAAAAGAATAACTATTGTGGTAAACTTCAATGTTTAAGATGTATTATTGGAAAAGAAATTTTATTAGTCAAATGAGAAAAGTTTTATTGATTATCAGCTTTATTTTTACTGTATTTATTGCGCAGTCGCAAAACCAATTAGTCAATATTGTAAACTCGCATTCGGGCAAAATTATTAAGGTAAAACTTGGGGATAGAATGACCATACAATACCATGGATACAATGGGCAACTATCTTTTGTAAAAGACGAAGTTACCGGTGCTGACGATAGCTGTATTTACCTTGGTAGAAGCTATGAGGGTGTTTCAGACAAATTGAGTCAAGGATTGCAAAAAAATGGAAGAGGCTACCAAAGTATCATTAAATATAAAGACATTGTGCAATTCAGAAGAGAATCCATGGGGCGCAACTTATTAAAAAGTTCTGTTTTAGGGCTTCCAATTGCATTTGGCTCCTACTTGCTTGTGAGCGATTATTTAAAATACAATCAATCGGCCAGTTCGTTTGAGCAGTTTTTGGTTGTATCTGCAATTGGCCTTGGTTCTATATCCCTACCAAAATTGGTCCTTCCTGAAAATTTGAAGTACAAAGTTGGAAATGAATGGACATTTGTTCCCATAAATAAATTTATTCCATAACACAGTTGAATATGTGGAGATAAAAACAATACATTTGAGCATTAATTAATAATTGCATTATGCAAAACCTTAAATATTTTGTAGAAAAGCATGTTTTCGGGGTATGTTCATACCTTGGTGAACGCTTTGGTATATCTGGGGCTCGCATTAGATTGTATTTTATTTATACCTCGTTTATTACCATGGGTTCTCCCATAATTATTTACTTGATATTGGCTTTTTGGATTAATATCAAAAAGTACATACGTCACCATAGAAATACCACTTGGGATATTTAATCATGAGTCAGATAAAACCTCGTGTAATATTCATTATTGTTTCCCTTTATGTATTGGCCGCTTTCACCTGGTGGACGCTCGCTCACATCAGAGCGCATACTGAAATAGCTGAGTTGAAAAAGCAAAATATCATTGAAAAAGTAAAAGAAGCTAAACTCCTAATTGAGAGCAAAAATCTTGCTAAAAAAGCTGAAGTTGTTTACACTATAAATACCTTTTATCCGGAATTAAGGCTGGACTATTTTAACTCAAATAAAGATTATAAAATCATACCAAAGGAGAATGTAATATCAGAACATGATCTGTACGTTAAAAGAAAAACTTGGCAATATGTGGGCGAGGGCTTGGTGATGATGGTTTTGTTATTTTGGGGGATGCTGGTTATCTACAGAACATTTTCAAAAAACATTAGACTTAATAAACAACAAAACAATTTCTTACTTTCTATTACGCACGAATTAAAAACACCTATTGCTTCCGTTAAATTATACATAGAAACTCTACTTAAAAGAGATTTAGATAAAGAAAAAACCACTACCATTCTCAAAAATTCTTTGCTAGATATGAAGAGATTGCAAATTTTGGTTGAAAACCTTTTGTTGTCTGCTCAAATTGAGAGCAAAAAATTTGATTTGAGTTTGATGGAAAACAATTTATCAGAATTACTAAATCTGATTATTGATAAATACGCCACACCCAGAGGAATTGAAGGTAGACTCATTAATAAAATTCAAGATGAAATTTATGTAGATTGTGATAAAATGGCAATTGAAATGCTTCTAACCAATCTGCTAGACAATGCAATAAAATATTCCCCCACCAATAGTCCAATTCATATTGAACTTTCACAATCAGAAAATAAAACCGTTTTAGAATTGAAAGATGAAGGTGAAGGTATTTCTGCAGCTGATAAAAAAGTTGTTTTTCGGAAATTTTTCCGGGCTGGTGATGAAAATACCAGAAAATCTAAGGGAACAGGGTTGGGATTATTCATAATTAAAAATATTGTCCAACTGCATAATGCTCAAATAGAAATACTTGATAATAGTCCCAAAGGAACCATTTTTAAAATAATTTTTAACAAAATATAATTTACTTGTTGCAACTAATTTATCATGAGTTGTGTCAAAGTAATAATTAATTCGTAGCGCATTATGAACAGCAGGATTTTAGTTGTTGAAGACGAAGAAAACATTCAACATGCATTGAAACTAAACCTCGAACTAGAGGGTTATAATGTAGTCGTTTGTGGGAATGGTAATGATGCCACTCGACTTTTCAGGGAGCAACGTTTCGATTTAGTAGTATTAGACATTATGCTTCCCGGCATGGATGGTATAACGGTTTGTGAAAATATCCGCCTTTTTGATGGCGATGTACCAATCATGTTTCTTTCGGCTAAGAACGCTGCAAGCGATAAAGTATTGGGACTAAGAAAAGGTGGAGATGATTACCTCACAAAACCATTTGACCTCGAAGAATTGCTTATTAGGGTGAACAAGCTCGTGGAAAAAAGTAAAAAAATACAACACACAGATATTCCTCAAGTATATCATTTTGGACCTAACTGGATAAATTTTGAAAATTTAGAAGCTCATGGTGTTGCTGGTAAAATTGCTTTAACAAAAAAAGAAAGCAAACTCATGCGAATGCTTATTGAAAATAGAAACAATGTAATTAGTAGGGAGCATATTTTGAAAGTTGTATGGGATTATACCGTAATACCCAACACCAGAACAATAGATAATTTCGTTTTATCTTTAAGAAAATATTTTGAGGATGATCCTAAAAACCCTCGCTACATAAGATCCGCTAGAGGGGTAGGATATCGATTCGTTGTAGAATAAAATACCTTTTCAAATAATAACAAATAATAAGGGAGGCCTAAAATCTTTAGAGCCTCCCTTTACTATTTTATTGGATTTGAGTTTTCAACAAACGAATAGGCATAAATATAAATATATTGTTTTTTGTAGTGTCAAAATAATCTAATTTTGTGTTGTGCAAAAATCATGCTAAAACAAGGTTTACAACAAAAGCTTCAACAAAAACTATCTCCACAACAAATCCAATTTATTAAGTTACTGCAACTTAGTACTGTTGATTTTTTGCAAAGAGTAGATTTGGAAATGATTGAAAATCCGGCCTTGCTGAGTGCAAAGGATGAAGATGCCATGCCTTCAGACGATCCAAAAGCTGAAACCGAATCCACCACAGAAATAGAAGAAGATAGGTCCATTGATGATTACATGATGGACGAAGCATATGATGTAAAGGAGTATGTAAACGATGAGTATGAACCTGATGGTTTCCACTTAAGTGATGAAGGTGATGAAGAGCGTAAAGAAACTCCAATTACCGAAACAGAATCATTTCATCAGCATGTTCAAGAGCAATTTAACTCAATTGCCGAAGATGAAAGAGAACTTGTGATAGGTACTCAAATTATTGGCACCATAGACGATGATGGCTATTTAAGACGGTCCTTAGAAGCCATTGTCAACGATTTGGCTTTTGCCCAAAATATAGAAGCCGAATTGCCTGAAATGGAAATCTGCCTTCAAAAAATTCAGAAACTAGATCCTGCAGGAATTGGTGCCAGAAACCTGCAAGAGTGTTTGATTATCCAATTAAAAAGAAAAGATTTTTACAACCGAGCCATTGAATTAGCCATTGATATTCTCGAAAATCACTTCGATGATTTTATTAAAAAGCATTATGATAAGCTCATTAAACAGTTAAAAATAAACGAAGAGCAGCTCAAAGCCATCATCCAAATCATTACCAAACTAAATCCTAAACCAGGCGATAGTATAAGCAGTGCAAGGGCGCAGTATATCACACCTGATTTTATTTTAATAAATGACGATGGCAAACTATCTGTATTGTTAAATTCTAGAAATGCCCCTGATCTAAGAATTAGTCGCTCATACATGGAAACCTTGAAAGGTTTTGATGAGGCTAAAAACCCAACAAGGGAGCAAAAAGAATCTGTTCAGTTTATCAAACAAAAATTAGATGGGGCCAAGTGGTTCATTGATAGCATCAAACAAAGGCAGAACACCCTGCTGCATACCATGAATGCTATCCTGCAATACCAAAGAGTATATTTTGAAGAGGGTGACGAGACCAAACTTCGACCGATGATTTTAAAAAACATTGCAGAAGCTACAAACCTCGATATTTCTACCATTAGCCGAGTGGCAAATAGCAAGTACATTGAAACCGATTGGGGCGTAATTCCGCTTAAATTTTTCTTTAGTGAAGGTATCAGCACCGATGATGGAGAAGAAGTGAGTAGCAGGGAGGTGAAAAAAATATTGAAAGATGCGATTGAAGCTGAGGATAAAAACAAGCCTTTACCTGATGAGAAACTAATGGATATCTTAAAAGAAAAAGGCTACAACATTGCCCGTAGGACCATTGCCAAATACAGAGAACAATTAAATATTCCAGTTGCCCGTCTTCGCAGAGAAATGTAGTTTTTACTTAAATCGAGAATATTTTTCTTGAGTTTTCTGTGGTTATTTCAGCCACCTTGGCTATTCCAACACCTTTCAATTCTGCCAATTTCTTGGCAATATCAATAATAAAAAAGCTTTCATTACGCTTGCCCCTATGTGGCACTGGTGCTAGGTATGGCGAATCTGTTTCAAGAACAAGATGCTGCAAATCAATATCCTCAATAGCCTTATCCAATCCACTGTTTTTATAAGTCAAAACCCCTCCTATCCCAAGGTAAAAACCTAACTCAACCACCTTTTGGGCTTCTTCGGCATTGCCACTAAAACAATGAAAAATGCCACGCAATTTGGGATGTTTCATTTCCTCCAACAAGGCAATCAAATCGGTATTAGAATTTCGTGAATGAATGACAATGGGTAAGTCTTGTTGAATGGCCCATTGGCACTGTTTTCTGAAGGCCGTTATTTGCTGTTCTTTAAATTCGGTAGACCAATAATAGTCTAAACCAATCTCCCCTACTGCATAAAATTTTCTCTTTTTAAACCACTTTTGAATTTGAAATAGTTGTGACTCAAAATTAGCATCCACAGAGCAAGGATGCAGACCCATCATCGGAAAACAATTATCTGGGAATTGCCATACCAAATCAAGCATAGGTTGTATGCTAGCCGTTTCAATATTGGGTAAAAAAAAACGAGTTACCCCATTTTTTATGGCCTTTTCAATGCTTTCTTTTCTATCATTATCAAATTCAGAGGCATATAAATGGGTGTGGGTATCCGTAAAATTCATGTGGCAAAAGTAAATAACATATTTTTATTTAGTTTGAGATTTTATCTGCAAATTTGCCACTCCATTTTTACATATGAATCAATCTATTCCATCGGGCAATTTAGCCACACTTGAACAAGCACAGCAATTAGGTCTTAGACCAGAAGAGTTTGAAAAAATCAAAGAGATTTTAGGCCGCACACCCACTTTTACAGAAATGAGTATTTACTCAGTTATGTGGAGTGAGCATTGTTCTTATAAAAACTCAATCGTTTGGTTAAAAACATTACCTAAAAAAGGCGAAAAAATGTTGGCTGAGGCTGGTGAAGAAAATGCCGGTTTGATTGATATTGGAGATGGATTAGCTTGTTGTTTTAAAATTGAAAGTCACAACCACCCAAGTGCTATCGAGCCTTATCAAGGTGCAGCAACGGGTGTGGGAGGAATTAACCGCGATATTTTTTCGATGGGCGCCCGCCCAATTGCGCAACTGAACTCATTGCGTTTTGGAAATATAGATAACGAAAGAACCAAATGGTTGGTTCGTGGAGTGGTTAAAGGAATTGGAAATTATGGAAATGCCTTTGGTATTCCAACAGTAGGTGGCGAAGTGTATTTTGACGATTGTTATCAAATAAATCCATTGGTGAATGCCATGAGCGTGGGAATAGCAAAAGTTGGTAAAACCGTTTCTGCCATTGCCGAAGGCGTTGGAAATCCTGTTTATATTTTTGGTTCAGCTACTGGTAAAGATGGAATTCATGGTGCTGCATTTGCCAGTAAAGATATTACAGAAGATTCAGCAAAAGATTTGCCTTCGGTTCAAGTAGGCGATCCTTTCTGGGAAAAATTAATCTTGGAAGCCAGCATGGAATTACTAGAAACAGATGCCATTGTTGGAATGCAAGACATGGGTGCCGCAGGTATTACTTGCTCAACCAGCGAAATGAGTGCAAAGAGCGGAACAGGTATGAAAGTGTGGTTGGATAAAGTTCCTATGCGCCAAGAAGGGATGAAAGATTGGGAAATTCTTTTATCAGAAAGCCAAGAGCGTATGTTGGTGATTGTAAAAAAAGGAATGGAAGCCCAAGTAGAAAAAGTTTTAGAAAAATGGGATTTAACTTATAATATTATTGGAGAAGTAACTGATTCGGGAAGAGTTCAATATTACATGAACGATGAATTGAGAGCTGATATTCCAGGAGAAAGTTTGGTTTTAGGTGGTGGTGCTCCGGTTTATCATAGAGAATATACCGAGCCAAAATACTTCCAAGAAATTGCAAAATTCGACATCAATTCAATAAAAGATGTCACCCTGAGCGGAGTCGAAGTCTCTGCTATTGAAGTGGCTAAATTCTTATGTGCTCATCCAAACATAGCCTCAAAAAGATGGGTGTATAACCAATATGACAGCATGGTTGGAACCATTAACCAAACTACCAATGCACCAAGTGATGCAAGTGTTGTGAAAGTTAAAGGAACCGACAAGTCAATTGCTATGACTGTAGATTGTAACAGCCGTTTTGTTTGGGCTGATCCATTTGTAGGTGGGCAAATTGCGGTAGCAGAAGCAGCACGTAATTTGGTTTGCGCTGGTGCTGAACCTGCAGCTATTACCAATTGCTTAAACTTTGGTAATCCTTATAATCCTGAAGTGTATTACCAATTTGTATATGCCATAAAAGGCATGGGCGAAGCTTGTAAAAAGTTTGACACACCTGTAACTGGTGGAAACGTAAGTTTTTATAACCAAAGTAGTGATAACGATGCTGTTTTCCCTACTCCAACGATTGGTATGGTTGGTTTAATTGGCGATAACAAAAAACACATGACCATGGATTTTAAAAATGCAGGTGATGTAATTTATATGCTAGGAAATAGCAAAAACGATATTGGTTCATCGCATTATTTAGCACATTACCACAAAGTACAATATTCACCAGCGCCATACTTTAACTTAGACGAAGAACACCAACTACACAAAGCTTTATTGGGTTTAATCAATGGTAATCATATTGAGTCAGCTCACGATGTAAGCGAAGGTGGTTTATTTATAACATTGCTTGAAAGCGCTATGCATAGAAACTTAAATTTCGATGTTTCGACTCCGCTCAACATGACTGGCATTCGAAATGATGCTTTCTTATTTGGTGAAGCGCAAGGCCGTGTGGTAATTTCAGTAAAAGCAAGTAATTGTAATCAAGTTGAAAGTTTTTTAAGCGGATTAAACATGCCTTTTGAAAAACTAGGAACAGTAACAGAAAATGAAATTCAGGTAAATGGTGTAAACTTTGGTAAAACAGCTGATTTTGCCAATATTTACAATAATTCTTTAGCCGATAAATTAGCTTAATTTATTCAGCTAATATTTTGTAAAAGCTTGACATTAAAAAGTGTCAAGCTTTTTTGTTTTATAATTCCCCTAAATACTTCTTCAAAAAATATTCTAAACTACAAACCCAAATATTTTTGATTGGATAAGTGTCGCTGCTTGGTGTAATTACATAGTTTTTAGTTGTTCCCAAATCCTCAATACAATTATAAAAACCACGACTAACAGTAGGCGCATTCGATAGTTTTATTTCGATACAAGCCACAGGCTGATTGGCCTTAACCAATACCACATCCACCTCCGCACCGTTTTGAGTTCTGTAATAATACATATCCATTCCTTCGGGTCTGCTCGCATAAATTTGTTGAATAACATATCCTTCCCAAGAGGCACCAATAATAGGATGACTTTGCAAAGTGTCATTATCAGTTATTCTATTTACATAATGTACAATGCCACTATCTTTTACATACACCTTTGGGGCTTTAACCATGCGTTTATTGGTATTGGCTGTAAAAGCTTGCAACCTATGAACCAAAAAAGCTCCTTCCAAAAACTCAAAATAACGATTCGCAGTTGGTGCACTTACTCCCAAAGAATTGGCATACATTTCGGCCTTCCAAATATTGCCTTGGTTATAAGCCAACATTTGCCATAGTTTAGCAATTGTAATAGAATTTAAGTTTAAACCAAAAAGCAACCTAAAATCGCGCTCGGTGTATGTTTTTATAAAAGCAGCCATCCAATCGGCCCAAGCCAAACTATTTTCAGTTAAAAAAGCTTGTGGAAATCCGCCTTTTAACCAATGTGCTCGCCAATCGTAACCACTATTGGTTATTTCTTGGAACTTTAAAGGCCCTAGTTCTAAAAACGATATTCTACCTGCCAATGATTCTGTAACGCCATGCACCAAATTTGGTGAAGCCGAACCTAATAATAAAAACCTTCCATTTCGTCTATTGGAGTCAATTACCGATCGTAAAACAGAAAATATTTCAGGCATCAACTGTGCCTCATCTATTATAACTAGCTTGTTTTCATTGAGTTTAAAATAAGCCTCTGCATCGGTTAGTTTGGCTTTATCCGTTGGACTTTCTAAATCTAAATAAATAAATCCATTGCTTTGCGATGCACCAAATGCCTTAGCAAGCGTAGTTTTACCACATTGCCTTGGTCCCAAAATAGCAATGGCTGGTGCCCAGCCTGCTTTTAAGGTTAATTTGGCTATATCATCTCTATTTATCACAAAGCAAAGAAAGCTATTTACCATGAAAAACCAAAATATAATTTTCATTTTACTTTATAATAATATATTTAACCAAGTAATTCAAAAATACAATTTTCATTTTACTTGGTTAAATTAGAAGTAAAAAGGATAAAAAAATCAAGAAAATACTTCAAGACCTCGCTAAGAAATGCTATTATTGTACCTGAATAGACATGCCACTAGACCAGATTGACGACAACGGAGAAGACCAAAAGGAAATGAGTTTTTTCGACCATATTGATGAGTTACGAAAACACTTATTTCGCTCAACAATAGCCATAGCCATTGCATCTGTTTTCTTGTTTCTCAACAAACATTTTGTTTTTGATGTGGTGTTATTTGGCCCTTTACACAAAGATTTTCTAAGTTATCAAGCCCTTTGCAAACTTTCATACATGGTGAAAGGTACTGATGAATACTGCTTTAAAGACATTGGTTTTGTATTGTCAAACATCAGTATGACGGGCCAGTTTACCCAACATCTTTGGATTTCATTTATAGGTGGTTTGATAGTGGCGTTTCCAGTGGTGCTATGGCAATTTTGGTCGTTTATAAAACCCGCACTTAGCAATAAAGAAATAAAATATGCAAGAGGATTGGTGTTTTACAGCTCGATATTATTCTTTGCGGGTATATTTTTTGGGTACTTCCTGCTGAGCCCCATGTCTATTTCATTCCTTGGTTCGTACAAGGTAAGTGATTTGGTGAGTAATGAAATTAACCTCGAATCATACGTGTCGTTTATTTCAACAATGACATTTGCAACTGGATTAATTTTCGAAATGCCCATTTTGGTGTATTTCCTAGTTAAAATCGGTTTGATAGGTGCTACTTTTATGCGAAAATATCGCAAGCACTCTTTTGTAATCATATTAATCATAGCAGCTGTCATAACCCCTTCACCAGATATGGCAAGTATGCTTATGATGGCATTGCCACTTTATGCCTTATATGAACTAAGTATTTTTGTAGCATTGAGAGTAGAAAAAAATAGAATAAGATAATAAATAGATTTATGAAATTAGCCATAGGATGCGATCACGCAGGATTTGAATACAAAGAAGCCATTAAAAACATGTTGAACGAAATGGGCCATGAAGTAATAGATTTTGGAACCTACTCAACCGAATCTATGGACTACCCAGATACTGCGCATCCCGTTGCTTTATCAGTTGAAAGCAAAGAAAATGAACTTGGTATACTGATTTGTGGTAGTGCAAATGGCGTTGCCATGGCTGCCAATAAGCACCAAGGCATTCGTGCTGCTATTTGTTGGCAAGATGAGTTAAGCAAATTAGCGCGTACCCACAACGATGCTAATATTGTTTGTTTGCCAGCCAGATTTATCAATTTAGATTTAGCTAAGCAAATCACACAAACTTTTATCAGCACTCCTTTTGAAGGTGGAAGACATGCCAATAGGGTAAATAAAATTAGCTGCTAAAACTCATTACAAACCATATTCGCTGATAAGCCACATGAGACCAGAGAGCGTAACTGCGCCAAACTGTAATTCTCTTTTATTTACTTTATCAAAAGTATCAGCATCTGTGTGGTGGTAGTCAAAATATTTTTGCCCATCAGGATGATAACCTATCATCACTACACCTTGTTTTTTCAATGGACCAATATCTGCTCCTCCTCCATGAATATTGATGGTTTGGATACCATAAGGTGCTAATAATTTTTGCCATGGTTGAAGGCCAAGAAGTTTTTCTTCAGACACAGCAATGCCAATCTCGCGAGGCATAAATCCACCGGCATCCGTTTCAATAGCTGCCACATGCTTTTCTTTGTTTAACTCAGCCAGTTCAGCATATTTCAAACCACCTTTCAAACCATTCTCTTCGTTCATAAACAGCACACAACGTAAGGTTCTTTTTGGCTTTATTCCAGTTGCTTTAAATAATCGCAAGGCCTCCATACTTTGAACAGTTCCTGCACCATCGTCATGTGCACCCGTTCCTACATCCCAAGAGTCAAGATGCCCACCAACCAAAATAATTTCATCTGGCTTCTCAGAACCTTTAATCTCTGCTACCACATTATATGACAATACATCAGGAAGCATCACGCAATTTTGTTTGAAATAAAATTCTGTTGATGGATTATCTTTAAGAGTTTGACTGAGTATATCAGCATCAATGGTGCTTATAGCACAGCCAGGAATTTTAGTAACACTATCCTTGTAACCAGTAGCACCTGTATGAGGAAAGTTATCGTGTGCATGAGTCATTGAACGCACTACCACACCTATTGCCCCTAATTTAGCGGCTTCAACAGGACCTTGACCTCTTTGATCAACTGTAATTCCATAAGCACCGTTAATAATGGCATCAGGAAATGGACGACTGAAAAAGACAATATTTCCCTCCACTTTTTCCTTACCTAATTTTTTAAGTTCATCAAAGTTTTTCACTTCAACCACTTTAGCTTGAATACCTTCTTTAGCAGTGGCAACACTATTACCTAATGCGCAAATATGAACAGTTGTTTTCTTTTTGTTACTTACAAAATATCCTATTTCCTTTTCACCTCTTACCCAATGAGGGACCATAACGGGCTGCAACCATACTGAATCAAAACCCTCTTTCTTCAACAACTCATAAGCAAATTCAACTGCCTTAGCTGCGTTTTTCGAACCACTAATACGATTGCCAATTTTGTTGCACAAGTGATCAAGTTGAGCGTAACACTTGCCATTGGTAAAGGCTTCGTTGAAGAAATTTCGGATAATGATTGAATCCTTATTTTGTGCACTTAGGTTTGTTATGGCTACAAAAAATGAAACTAAAAAATAAAATTTAACCTTCATGTAATATTAATTTATGAAGTCAAATATATTTTAAATGTGAAATTATACTTCAAACATTTTTAAATTTATAAAATACTTAACATCCGTTTATAAATAATTGAATATAAAATAGGCTATTTTATGCATTTTGCAGACAAATACAGACAACTTGATCAATAAGATTTTATATATGCTTTTAAGCTTATTGGTATGCGGTGAAACCCATGCTCAATCGGCAAGTATAAACTGGACAAAAAGCAATCCTTGGGTTGATTCCGTTTTAAATGCATTAAGCAATGATGAAAAAATTGCTCAACTGATGATGGTAGCAGCATGGAGCAATAAAGACAAAAGCCATGTGCAAGATATAGAATGCCAAATAAAAGAAATTGGTGTAGGGGGTTTAATTTTCTTTAAAGGAACACCCAACAAACAAGCTAAACTTACCAATCAATACCAAAAAATTAGTAAAGTTCCCTTGCTTATTGGAATAGATGGTGAATGGGGTTTAAGTATGAGGTTGGATAGTGTACCCGTTTTCCCAAGACAGTTGATATTAGGGGCTGCTAATGATATTGAACTTACCCAACAATATGGAAGAGAAATTGGCAAACAATGCAAGCGAATGGGTATTCATTTGAATTTTGCACCTGATGTGGATGTAAATAACAACATGGCCAATCCAGTTATTAATGATAGGAGTTTTGGAGAGAACAAATACATAGTTGCTAGGCACGGAAATGCTTACGCAAGAGGAATGCAAGAGCAACAAGTGATGGCTTGTGCCAAGCACTTTCCAGGCCATGGAGATACCGAAAATGACTCTCACTTCGGCTTGCCAGTTATTAAAGGAAATAGAAAAAGATTAGACTCATTAGAACTTTATCCCTTTAAAGAACTTATTAAACATGATGTGGCAAGTGTGATGAGTGCACATTTATATGTGCCTGCTTTAGATTCAACACCCAATGTAGCATCATCCATATCCCCTTTGATTATAAACGGCCTGCTAAAAAAAGAAATGGGATTTGAAGGGATTGTTATTACCGATGGTTTAAACATGAAGGCAGTAAGTAACTTTTATAGTCCTGGAGAAATTGCAGCTAAGGCCTTTGCAGCCGGTAATGATATTTTATTGTTTGTTGAAGATGTGCCTCAAAGCATACACATGATCAAAGAGTATATCAAACGTGGTGAGATAACATGGGAGCAAGTAAATCAGAGTTGCAAAAAAATTCTAACTGCTAAATATTGGTGTGGATTAGGTAATTACAAACCTATAAATAGTGAACATTTATCTGATGATTTAAATTGTTGTGAATCAGAATTATTCATAAAGAAGGTAGTTAAAAGCGGTGTAACTGTTGTAAAAAATGCTGATTATATTATTCCATTGGTAGATGCAGATAAGTATAAAATAGCGAGCGTAGCAGTAGGAAATCCAATGCTTAGCGACTTTCAACAAATGGTAAACAACTATACCAAATGTGATTTCTATGCAATAGATAAAAACGATTCCAAATTTAATTTTGATTCGCTGTATGAAAAACTTCAATACTATAATTTGGTTATAATTAGCCTTCATAGTACAAGTAGATTTGTAAGTAAAAAATTAGGCTTAACCCAACAGCAGATTGATTTTATTAATAAACTTAACACAAGTAGAAAATGTATTTTAGTAAATAATGGTAATCCTTATATTCTACAACATTTTACTAATTTCAGAAACATCATTGTATCTTATGAAGACCTACCTGTATATAATACTTTAGCAGCACAAGCCTTGTTTGGGGCATATCCAACAAATGGAAAACTTCCTGTTTCTGTTACACCATCGTTTCCTTTAGGCAGCGGCATTGAAACCGAAAGATTAAATGTTCTAGAATATGTATATCCAGAAGAAATGGATATACCAAGAAACAATTTCACAGCTATTGATAGCATAATAAATGATGCCATGAGGCAAAAGGCGATGCCAGGCTGTCAAGTGCTAGTTTCAAAAGATAGTAAAGTAGTTTATTACAAATCCTTTGGTTATCAAACATACGATTCATTGAAGCCAGTAGCAAATTATCATTTGTATGATATTGCATCCTTAACCAAAATCATGAGCACCACTTTGGCCATGATGAAATTATATGAAACAGGTAAAATAAGCCTTGATGATAAAATAGGGCTATACTTACCTTGGCTAAAAGGGAGTGATAAGGAAAAGCTAAAAATCAAAGACATTATGCTGCATCAAGCAGGCTTATTTCCTTTCATTCCATTCTATAAGAAAACATTGATAGCTGGACAACTAAACCCATATATTTACTCAAAAACAAAAGACAGTCTATACACCATTCAGGTTGCTGATAGTATCTATATATATAAGGATTACGAGAAAGAGATTTGGAGCACCATAGCAAATAGCGAATTAAAAACACAAGGTAATTATGTCTATAGTGATTTGGGCTTTATGATGCTAAGGAAAGTAGTTGAGGTGATTAGCAACCAAGATTTTGAAACATACCTAAAAGATAATATTTATACTCCCTTAAAGCTATCAAGTATGGTTTTTAATCCTACCAAAATATTTAATAGAGCATGGATTGTTCCTACCGAATTGGATACTACCTTTAGGAAACAATTGCTTCAAGGATTTGTACACGACCCTGCTGCAGCTATGCTTGGGGGAGTAAGTGGACATGCAGGTTTGTTTTCAAATGCAAATGATGTGGCAGTTATTATGCAAATGCTATTGAACGGTGGTACTTATGGTGGTCGTCAAATCTTTAAATCATCGACAGTTGAATTATTTACTAAAAAACAAATGAAAAAGGGAAATAGAAGAGGCCTAGGATTTGACAAACCCGAAACTGAAGCTGAAAAAGCTAGCCCAACATCTCTTTCATGCTCTCCTCAAACATTTGGACATACTGGATTCACAGGCACTTGTACATGGGCAGACCCTAAAAATAACTTGGTTTTTGTTTTCTTATCCAATAGGGTAAATCCAAGTGCTGAAAACAAAAAGCTAACAGAGTTAAATGTTAGAACACGCTTACAGGATGCCATATACGAAGCAGTAAAAAAGAAATAATTCTCATGCAAGAAAAGCATATTGAAATAACAAAAACAGCTAGGTATTATACGTTAGGTACACTAAATGAAAATACCACTGAAGTATGGTTCATTATTCATGGATATGCCCAATTAGCAAAAGATATATTACAGAAATTTGAAACTATAAATAATGATAACATTTTCTTCATAGCACCTGAAGGCTTAAATAAATTCTATTCCCGTGGTTTTGCTGGAAATCCGGTGGCAAGTTGGATGTCGAGTGAAGATAGACTAAACGAAATAAAAGATTATTGCCAATACCTCAACCAACTTTATTTGACACTTGAATTAGATAAAAAATCAAATATTAAGGTAAACATTTTGGGATTTTCGCAAGGTGTAACTACGGCCTCAAGATGGATTGAAAGTAATGATTTTTCATTTCAAAGTTTTGTTTTGTATGCAGGTGAGGTAGCCAAGGAGTTTCAGAAAAAATTGCCAAGTAAATTAGGAACTATACCAAGCATAATAGCAAGAGGAAAGACCGATTCATTAATAAAAGAGGACCGAATTGAATCCCTATTAAAATTATATCAAAACACACCGCATCAATACATAGAATTTGACGGTGGACATGAAGTGACCATTGAAATGGCAGAATTGATTTTAAATAAAATTACTGATTAGCCATATAAATCAAAACCATTCAAAAACTAGTTTTAAATATCTAGCCACTTTCGTTTTAATATCGATTTTTAAATTCAAATTACCCAACTAATAAATTTAGTTAAAGTAAGCAGCAAAAAAATCCTTTTAGCTAAAAACTCACAAGGACTTAATATTTGCGAAAAAATCTTACTTAATTATCTGAAACTCGACCCTACGGTTTCTTTGGCGGCCTTCAGCTGTTTTGTTATCAGCCACTGGTTTTTTAGAACCAAATCCTTTAGCAAACAACCTAGGTTTTTCAACATCTTTTGAAACCAAGAAATCACTAACTGCGTTGGCTCTTGTTTGGCTCAACTTCAGATTGGCCGCAGGTTTACCCACATTGTCGGTATATCCTGATATTCTCAATTTATATTCAGGTTTGACGCCTAATAATGTGGCCAATTCAGCTAAACTCTCTAATGAACTCTCTTTGATTTTTGAAGTACCTGTTTCAAACTCAAGATTGCTAAAGGCTTCATTAATTACTTTCTTTTCTTCAACTGTTAGCACCACCACATTGGTATCAACCACAGCAGGGCAACCTTGGTTGGCAGCTGTTCCAAACTCTTGAGGGCATTTGTCTTCTTTGTCCATCACACCATCTCCGTCCGAATCAGGACAACCATTTAAGTTAGCAGGGCCTTTTTCAAACATACATGAATCAAGCTTATCCATTACACCGTCCTCATCAATATCAGGGCAACCTTTAAATCTTTTCAATCCTCGCTCTGTTGGACATTCATCATCCTTGTCTAGGATGCCGTCTCCATCTGTATCAGGGCAACCTTTGTTGGCTATGCTTCCTGGCTCTTTTGGACAATTATCATCTTTGTCCATAATTCCATCACTATCTGTATCAGGGCAGCCTTCAAATTTGGCTAATCCAAATACATCAGGACAATTATCGTATTTGTCTGCAATGCCATCTTTGTCTTTATCAGGACATCCATTTAATCGAACACTACCCGAATCATTCACACAAGAATCTTTGTAATCAGCAACGCAATCTTTATCTAAATCAGGACAGCCATTGGTACAGCGCTTTCCTTTTTCCTTCACACACTCATCTTTATCATCTGAAATTCCATCTTTGTCTGTGTCAGGACAACCTTTCATTTCTATGCTGCCATATTTTTTCCAACATTTGTCCTTTTCATTAGGTATTCCGTCTCCATCTCTATCTGGATTACGACCAAAATTCCAGTTAATACCTGTCCTCACATTTATGAATTTGGCATCATCATAATTTAAAGCCGCTACCAAATTATCGCTAAACAAATAAGTTTGGAAAGCACCTAGATTTAATGAGAATCCTAGTCCTGCATTGTTAAGTGTTTTGTTATAATATGTTCCACTAACCCTGATATCCATAATCGACCAAATTTTCTTGGTGAAAGCCAAACTCAAAGCTGGGTTAAATTGCTTAGAACCAAAATTATTAAAGAATACAAAATCGAAGGTATTGTTATAATTAAAGGCATATTGCGCGCCTAAATACAATTTGGCATTGAGGTAAGTTGTATAGGCATCTGCTGACTCCTTGGGAACAAAAACTTTATATAGCAATGAATCTTTCAATGCATTCAATCTATTATTGATAAATTCACTATTATTTAATGAATCAATGCTATTTATATCCTGCCCTTTATAATTAAATATCGTAGTTGGCATGCTAAATGTGTTGTTGTTTTTATTCCAATTGATATAACCTAAATCAATCAAACTAGCCGAAATAGAAGTATGCTGATTAAACTTATAATTAGCACCTAAGTCGATACCCCAACCTGTTCCTGAAACAATGCCACGGTTACTAATATAACTCATGATATCTCCACTGCTGGCATTATACCCAGCAGGGGCTTTTTGTCCATTGTTACTTGCACCATACACCAAATCATTTATATTCCCAGCTTTTCTAAAATCTTCCGCACCAGCAGTATTAGCTTTGAAACTAGCCCTCACATATAACGAATCAGAATTGGTAGAAAACTGCAATGTACTTTCCTCAACATTGGCATTAAAAAACCCTTGTAGATATTTTAAACGCATACCAACACTTAGTTTTTTGTTTATCTCTCTGGTATATCCAATATTATAAGCAGTCCATGCAGTAGTGTTAAAATCCAAATTACCCAAACTAATTTGACGATTTAATGCGTTTTGGAAAAAAGTTGAACCTTGAGTTAAACCAATTAAATCCTTGGATGGACTTCCATAAAAATCGAAATTAAATTGGGCTCCAAAACTGAAATAATTTTTCTTGATGGCGAATCCTACAAATAAAGGATCGAATACAAAAGAAATACCGGTGTTGTTAAAAGATAAATTATCATCTCGAACAATGCGCTTAATTGTAGAATCTGGATTTTCACCTTTATCGAATATGTCGTTCAAAGTAATGTTAGGTGATTGAGTGCTGAAATACAGCCCAGGAAAACCAACCGTAACATTAGCCTGAGGACGAATACCCGGGTTTATTAAGTTGCTTTGACCTACATTTTTAAAATTGTATAGGTTAAGATTGGTTTGTGATTTAACTAAGCTAATAGCGCTTAGGAGTATGAATGTAATATAAAGTTTCTTCATGGCTTATAATTTAAAATTGAACAATAGAATTATTTTACGCTAACCTTTCCAATAATTCCTAAACTTATTTTTAAATCATAATCACTATATATCCTCACCACTTTTCCTCCCTGATTTTCGGTGGCCAAAGTCGTAACCAATTTTATTTTATTTACTTTGTTTGTATTCAACGTTGCAATGCGCGCTTCACTAAACGGTAATTCAAATTTAGATATACCTCTTTGCATGGTTCTACCATTTGCATCTGTAATAGAACTCATCAATAAATTATCTACTGTAATTGAATCTACTGCCTTATTTGCAGTATCCAAAAACACCATATTGATTTTGGTTCCAAATGGAAATCCATTATCAACCCTAGCTGTAATAGAGGCTTGCTTGAAATTGTTGAACACATCCAATCCAAATTCAAAAGTATCAACTAAGGTTAAATTATTTGCATAAAATCCAGCAGGCAAATCCATTGACATATTCACGCTCATAGCCGATTTAGAACTAATATATTGTGTTTCGCTAGGTGAATGCCCAACATTGGTTAACACATTTCCAGAACATGTAATTTTATTTGGTGCCAAGGCAACAAAATCAACTATTTTGGAGTTCGTTTTATCAACGACTTGGGTGGTTTTCCTCATTTCACTTGAAGTACCAATATCTATTACTTGCGGGTAAGCCAACTCAAATGAAGGCATCTGAAGTGGCTGTATCTTATTAGAATTACTATTGCTAGCTATAAAATCATAGTTAAACTTGATTGGCACGCCAATAGATGAATAAATGTCTAAAGTCAATCTAGGATCATCTAATTTTAATCCTTCCGAAATTTTATCAAAGAAAGCAATGTCTATAGGCTTAATGCTATCACCTGCAACATTTATATTTCCGAAGTAACCTTCAGCATAATCAACCGAAATACCAGATGTTAAAACCTGTAAATCCACATAGTTTGAGGAATCAAAATTTTCAATGTTATTAGAGGATAGCAATTTAATGGTATATGCTATAGGCAAGTTATTGTGTGGTTTTGAAGGGTTCTTAGTTAAATCAAATTGTACCCCACTGATAT
The DNA here is from genome assembly GCA_010027395.1 of Bacteroidota bacterium. Lineage (GTDB taxonomy): Bacteria > Bacteroidota > Bacteroidia > UKL13-3 > UKL13-3 > RGVD01. The sequence goes on along the minus strand of RGVD01000007.1, from coordinate 6,579 downwards.
CTATTGAATCAAGTATGGAATTATTTGGCCCCGTAGTAGGAATGGAAATGATTTGTTCTGGAAAAATATTATTATTCTTAGTAGCATTAGGAAACGAAATGGAGAGTTGAATATTGGTACCAACTGTAGATTTGGCCACAAATCTCAAACTTCCTTTGGTTATTTTCAATTTCCTTATTTGCTGAGTTAGGTCACTTGTAGTCAAATCCAAATAAGTACTTTGGCTTGTGACGTCCTGAGAAGGAAAAATAGCAGATCCAGAAATAGCTTTCAATTGACGTCCAAACATGGTAATAACTATAGAGTCATTAGAATTAATGAAAACAGGTGTGCCACTTGAAGCGGAGTTATAAATAGGCATGGTGTAACCCATATTACTGCTTATTTGCTTATTGTTGATTTGAATTGAATCAGATTTTACGGTGCCTTTAAGGATATTTAAAAAGTTAAATGTGCCTAATAAAGTTTGAGTAGGAGTTTGATTGTATAAATTCAATCTAATTTGATTGATATTTACAGGAAGCTTATTGGTAATGCTTAACACCAACCAACCTTTAGAAAATCTAATAGCGCTAAACTCACTAATAGAGCCAAATGAGGTAATATTGCTAATGTTTTCATTAACCGCAGGAAACACATTGGTGGTATTTTCAATTAAATTGAAATTTGCCTTAACAGCAGGACTAAAGCCTTGCGACAGTTCACCTAAAGTCAGCTGCTTTCGAGTGGTCACATCATCAATAGAAATTTCTCCTATTGACTTGTGAATGGTTGTGCCTGATTGTTGGTCCAACTTAAACAAATCGCCTAAATTGTAACTAACAATACTGTCTTTTCTTATAGTAAATCTGATTAAGCCATCATTATCTGTTTTGATATTTTCAGGATTATTTTTGGTTAAATCCTTGATGCCTAGAGTAGCATTAACGAGGGGTATTCCAAATTCAGGGTTAGGTGTATAGCCATTGAATTTATTAAAATCAAGGTTGTCTTTCTTACAAGCAAAAATGAAACAAATAAGAGAGAAGCACGCGAACCAAATTATATTTTTTTTAATTTTCATAACCTTAAAAATCAGGGTTACAATATACGAAGCTAAATTAATTAATTAACTATTTTTCTTGAGATTACAAGTAAAAGCCCTCATATTTCATGTTTGAAAATAAGGGCTTTAAAATTTATTTAATTCTATTTATGAATGACCAATAGAATATGTTATAAAAAATAAGAAGATATTATCTCAATATTTCTCTTGAAATAACAATACGTTGCACCTCACTTGTACCTTCATAGATTTGGGTGATTTTGGCATCACGCATCAATCGCTCTACATGGTATTCTTTCACAAAACCATATCCACCATGGATTTGCACTGCCTCAACAGTTGTGCGCATAGCCACTTCAGAAGAGAAAACCTTTGCCATAGAACTTGCCATACCATAATCTAGGTGATTATCTTTAAGCCAAGCCGCTTTTAAGCAAAACAAACGCGCAGCTTCAATTTCTGTAGCCATATCGGCCAATTTAAACTGAATGGCTTGGTGATGCATAATTTCTTTACCGAATGCTTTACGCTGTTTTGAATAGGCCAAAGACAACTCGTAAGCACCGCTTGCTATTCCCAATGCTTGCGCAGCAATACCAATACGTCCACCTGTAAGGGTTTTCATAGCGAATTTAAATCCAAACCCATCTTCGCCAATTCTATTTTCTTTGGGTACCTTTACGTCAGTAAACATGATTGAATGTGTATCGCTACCTCTGATGCCTAATTTGTTTTCTTTATTTCCAACAGTTACTCCAGGAGAATCCTTTTCAACGATAAAAGCATTGATACCCTTATGTCCTTTATCTACATGGGTTTGGGCAATAACGATATAGTACTTTGCGGTATTCCCATTGGTAATCCAGTTTTTTGTTCCGTTTAATAAGTAATAATCTCCTTTGTCTTCAGCCGTTGTTCTTTGGCTTGTAGCATCGCTACCTGCTTCAGGCTCTGATAATAGGAAAGCGCCCCAACAATGGCCTGAAGCCATAGGAACCAAATATTTTTGTTTTTGATCTTCATTAGCGAAGGTTTCTAAGCCCCAACAAACCAAACTATTGTTAACCGAAACAACTACAGAAGTAGAAGCATCTACTTTTGATAATTCTTCCATAGCCAACACATAGCTAACCGAATCCATGCCGCTTCCGCCATATTTAGGGTCAACCATCATACCTAAGAATCCTAATTCACCCAGTTTTTTCACTTGCTCCATTGGGAATTTTTGGTGCTCATCGCGCTCTATTACACCAGGTAATAATTCAGTTTGAGCAAAATCTCTAGCAGCTTGCTGCACATTTAATTGTTCTTCGGTAAGTTGAAAATTCATAGCTTAGATATTTTAATGCGAATATATTTTTTAATGAAGATAAAACAATGACAACTGACTAAAGTTTGTTGGAGGGAAAATTTCGAGCAATAAATGCTGACAGGAAGTATATTAGAGATTTAATACACTACTTTTTGAGCTGATTAAATATATTGAAAGGTAAATTATTCTAATCAGGAAGGCGCTAATATCCTCTTTTAAATAGAATAAAAATCAATAGATAACTAATGATAAAAAGATAAACATCAGCAAATTACCTTTCAATAATGCTATAGCAAATCAATGACAATTATTAGAATAGCAAACTTCTTTAATTCCCTACCCCAAAGCCTTAATTTCGCTTACCAATTGGGTAAGGGCTTTTTTGGCATCACCAAACAACATGCTGGTTTTAGGTTTGTAGAACAATTCATTTTCAATACCTGCATAACCTGCTTTCATGCTTCGTTTGTTTACAATCACATTGGTAGCATTTTCTACATCCAATATAGGCATACCATAAATAGGGGAATTAGGGTCGGTTTTAGCAGCTGGGTTCACTACGTCATTAGCACCTACAACCAATACCACATCAGTAGTAGCAAATTCAGGATTCACTTCTTCCATTTCCACCAATTTATCATAGCTTACATTACTTTCGGCAAGCAACACATTCATGTGACCAGGCATTCGACCTGCTACAGGATGTATGGCATATTTAACTTCTACACCTTCGCTTTCAAGCAATAACTCTAAATCGTGAACAATATGCTGTGCTTGGGCTACAGCCAATCCATAGCCTGGAACAATGATTACCTTTTTAGCGTATTTCATCAAAATAGCGGCATCGCTAGCTGTAACTTCTTTGATGCTTCCTGCAAAAGAAGAGGATGTAGCAGCTTCACCTGTTGAGCCTCCACCAAAGTTTCCTATTAATACATTTACCAATGAACGGTTCATGGCTTTACACATCACAATGGTTAGCAATGTACCTGCAGAACCTACAAGAATACCTCCTACCAACATTACTTTATTGTCGTATAAGAAACCACCACAAGCTGCAGCCACACCTGTAAATGAGTTTAGCAAAGAAATTACCACGGGCATATCAGCACCACCAATAGGCAACACGAATAGAATTCCATAAAGCAATGACAAGGTAAATACAAGGTAGAATAATTGAACAGTATAAGCTCCATTGCCCATAACAATCAGAGCTGAAAGAACCATTATAACAACCAACAAGCCAATATTAATAAGCTGTTGCATACCCAATGATTTGTCTTTTACCTTTCCACTCAGCTTGCCATAAGCAACGATACTTCCTGCAAACGAAACGGACCCAATTACCAATCCCAAAATAATGGCAAGTATATGTCCTGTAATATTCTCAGACATACCAATTAAAAATCCACTCGGACTTTCTAAAGCTTCCATTATATGTCTGAACTCAATAACTGAAATAAGCATGGCACAAGCGCCACCCATACCATTAAATAAACTCACCATTTCAGGCATGGCTGTCATTTGTACTTTTTTGGCCACTATCCAACCAATGATGGTTCCTAAGATAAGGGCACCAAAGATGAAACCTAGGTTGTGCAAATGCTCACCCATTTCGGTGGTGTAAAGAAAAATGGTTCCGAAAATGGCAAGTACCATACCGAATGCTGCAATTAAATTTCCTTGACGAGCTGTGGCAGGGTTTCCTAAAAATTTTAATCCTCCGATAAAAGTTACCGAAGCAATTAAATAAATGATTTGTAATATGTGTTGTTGCATGTTAGTTGATGGTTGATGGTTGTCAGTTGACAGCCATTATTTACTATAGTTTTCCTTTATAATAATTGATAAATCCGTTTAATAATTTTTTACATTCTGTTATTGAATCAATAGTTTCATTTAGTTGTGGCTCGCTGATGTAGCCAAAATCGAAACACAAAAAAACTTGTGTCTCTAATTCAAATACAGAACCTCTTGAAATAAAAAGAAATTGCAAAGTGTCTTTTGAGGTATTTCTGCCACAACCTTCTGCAATATTTGAAGGTATAGAAATTGCAGACTTACTAATTTGAAAAGCCAAAGAATAATTTTCAATTGAAGGTAAAGACCTAGCAATTATTATTGCCTCTTTTGCAAGAATTCTAGCCTTTTTCCAAACATCCAAATCTTTATACTCCATAATAATTTCTATCAACTGTCAACAGACAACTATCAACTATTTTTTCTTTTTAAACATCTCGAGCATTCTATCCGTTACCACAAAACCTCCTACCACATTCAAGGTTCCTAAAACCACAGCCAAAAAGCCTAGGATTAATGATACCATATGAGTAGCCTGCCCCATTACTATAATAGACCCAATGATAACTACACCATGTATGGCATTAGCCCCACTCATAAGGGGTGTATGCAATACCGAAGGCACGTGACCAATTAATTCAATACCAACAAAAACCATTAAGATGATAAGGTAAAATAGTTGGATGTTTTCGTTTATAAATTCAAGCATATTTTTGATTTTTGATTTAATTATTTCTGATTTTTGCCACAGATTTCACTGATTACACAGATAAATTCCTATAACTTGAAAATGCTATTTAAGCACTTTACCATCATGGGTAATAAGTGTTCCTTTGGTAATTTCTTCTTCCATTTCCCACTTAAAGCCATCTTTTGTTGCCAATAATGCTAGTAAATTTTGAATGTTTTTGGCATATAGTTCACTTGCATTTTGAGGTAATGTACTAGGCAAATTGCTCTGTCCCACCAGTGTTACACCATGTTTAACCACCACTTTGTCTAATTCACTTAGCTCGCAATTTCCGCCTTGTTCAACTGCCATATCAACTATTACAGAACCCAATTTCATTTGCTTTACTTGTTCTTCAGTAATTAATACTGGGGCTTTTTTTCCCATCACTAATGCCGTTGTTATCACTAAATCGGCTTGAAAAAGACTTTTATTAACGGCTTCTTTTTGTTTTTGTAAATAATCAGCAGAGACCTCTTTGGCATATCCACCTTCTATTTTAGCTGCTTCAGCATCTTTTACTTCAATGTATTTTCCACCCAAAGATTCTACTTGCTCTTTGGTTTCAAGACGCACATCTGTTACTTCCACAATGGCTCCAAGTCTTTTGGCAGTAGCCACTGCTTGCAAACCAGCTACACCTGCACCATAAATAAGCACTCGGCTTGGAGTAATGGTTCCAGCACTGGTCATCAACAATGGGAATATCTTAGCCATGTGGTTTGAGCCTAAAATTACTGCTTTGTATCCCGCTAAATTGTTCTGAGAACTCAATGCATCCATGTTTTGAGCACGGCTTATACGAGGTATGGCATCCATACTAATGGCACTCACACCTTGCTCGGCCAGTTTGGCTGTCAATTCAGGATTAAAAGCATGGTATAAATATGATATGGTAATCGTACCCTTTTTCATCAATGAAATTTCATCCATGGTAGGGGCATTTACTTTCAATACTATTTCGGCATTGCTTATCAATGTATTTTTGTCAGACGACAACTCGCAACCTGCAGACTTGTATGCTTCATCACTAAAATTTGAAGCATATCCTGCATTGTTTTCAATACTAACTGAGTAGCCTAGTTTAATTAATGCCTGAGCAACTGTAGGAGAAAGTGCCACACGATTCTCGTTGGCTTTGGTTTCTTTGATAACAACTATCTTCACTTTGTGTAGGTTATTAAATATCCGCTAAAGTAAATTTTTTTTTTATTGTGCAATTATTTTTGACAAAAAACATATTTGAAATTGCTCTAAAACAGGAATTTGAATCGCATTAGAACTTGAATAGAAACAATTGGTTATTATTGTTTCGTTAGATTTAATGGTATATTGAAAATGGCTTCAAATTTTGAACCCCTTCAGGGTTCTGCATTTACTTTTTGCCATTTTACCGCAGGTTTCACCCACGGCTATAATTATTTTACCTACTTAGGGGTAAATAAACTCATGGTTTCGAACCCCAATAGCAGAGACCTAACCAGAGAAATGAAGCAGATCACTGCTAGATTTGTGCAATAATTAAGTCAAAACAGATTGACGGCAAATAATACAAGCTAATTAATCGACTAAATACTAAGGTTTCGTTGTAATATTTAAGTCGTTTATTGTTGATTAAACCTAATTAGCAAACACATATTGCAACATATTAGCACCCATTTTTAGTGCTTGTTGACGGATGTTCTCAGGATC
>RGVD01000060.1 GCA_010027395.1 Bacteroidota bacterium | reverse complement strand
TTAATGCAGAAGAAAAATTAAGAATGGCCATAAAACTCCATGTCCAAACAATCACTGAAAATCAAAATCAATCGTCTGTTTTCTTAAGTGAATGGAGAAATCTAAGCGAGCCTAAACTTTGGCTATTCAGGCAACTTCGCCAACAATATGAAAATCAATTTACCATCATTTTAGCAGATGGCGAAAAAGAAGATATTTTTGATGATGTTGATAAGAAATTTGCAGTGTTAAGCATTCTATCAACCATAAATTTCATCAATGAGTGGTATAAGCCTGATGGCAGAATGAATGCGAGCGAAATAGCTGAAAAACTGAGTAATTTCATCATGGGTGGATTGCGAAAACGACTGGTAACAGATAGGTAAACAATATAAACAAATAAAAATATATGTACGGAAATGCTTACATCGATCCTAATGAAAAGCCAAAATCAATCATTGATGGCGAGGATCTTATTAAATTGGCTGAATTTGAAGCCAGAATTGCAAGAGGCGAAAAAATCGAACCAAAAGATTGGATGCCTCGTGAATACAGAAAACAGTTAATTAGAATGATTGAGCAACATGCGCATTCAGAAATCATAGGTGCTTTGCCCGAAGGTACATGGATTACGCGTGCTCCAGGCTTCAAACGCAAACTTGCTTTGATGGCTAAAGTTCAAGATGAAGTAGGTCATGCACAATTGCTTTATAGTGCTGCTGAAACACTAGGAAAAAGCCGCGAAGCAATGATTAATGACCTGATAACAGGTAAATCAAAATATTCAAATGTGTTTAACTATCCTGCTTATACTTGGGCTGATGCGTGCATCATTGCATGGCTAATTGATGCAGGTGCAATTATCAATCAGGTAGCAAATGCTAAAGGGAGCTATGGACCTTACGGACGTGCATTGGATAGGATTTGCACAGAAGAAAGTTTCCACTTAAAATATGGCCACGACAACGTGGTGACATTAGCAACAGGAACACCTGTGCAACGTAAAATGGTTCAAGAAGCCCTTACACGTTGGTGGCCGCCTATTATGCACTTTTTTGGACCAAGCGATAAAATATCAAATCATACCGAAATTTTGATGCGCTGGAAAGTAAAAATGGCAACAAATGATGACATGCGCCAACAGTTTTTAAATATGTATGTGCCAAAAATATGGGATTTAGGTCTAACGGTTCCAGATACTAATTTAAAGAAAAATGAAGAAACCGGTTTGTGGGATTACACTGAGCCAGATTGGGATGAATTTAAGCGTGTGATCAATGGTGGCGGTCCCTGCAATGCTGAAAGATTAGCAGTACGCAGAATGGCTGAAGAAAAAGGAAGATGGGTGAGAGCTGCTTTGTTGCAAAAAGACGAAAAATATGTTACTCCTTTAGCTTAATTGATTTCAAAAATCTAAAAAGTTGAAAGAGTACAAAGTTGGGGAATTAATCAATGTGAAAAAATAACTTTTAACCTTGTAATTAAAAACCTGTGTAATCTTTATAACCCTATAATTATAAAATATGATAAACTCATTAGACCCTCGTATAGCTCGAGAGAATATAAACGAAGAAAACAATATAGCCCCTTTAACCGAAATGGATAATTGGGAAACCTATGAGGTCTTTCATCAAAAGAAACGTGGTGATCAACACGTTCATGTGGGAATTGTTCATGCACCCAATACCGAAATGGCTTTTCTATTTGGCAAAGAACAATATGGTAGAAGAGGCATTAGCGTGAATATGTGGGTTGTAAAAACCAGTAATGTATTTGCATCCGATTATGATGATTCAGACATTTTTGATACTGTTCCTGAAAAGCAATACCGTGAGGCAGGTGGCTATAAAGTGATGAGTAAGATAAACAAATACAAAAAGGAAAATAACATTTAATAATTGAAAGTTTTGAAGGTTAAAAGTTTGTAAAGTTGAATATATTAATGATACAATATCATACGATTTAACCTTCTAATTTTTCAATCCTTTGACCTTACAAAAAAACAACTTTGTAATTTTTTAATCTTTCAAAAAATTGTAACAAAAGTATGCAACACATTAAAGAACTATTATACAAAATGGCTGATGACTTATTAGTTTTAGGTCATAGAAACAGTGAGTGGACAGGACTTGGACCCATATTGGAAGAAGATATCGCATTCTCATCTATGGCTCAAGATAAAATAGGACACGCGCAAGCATTGTTTCAAATTTTATTTGAATTGGGCGAAGCTGAGCCTGACACAAATGCCTTCATGCGTGAAGCAAAACAGTTTCATAATTCACAGTTAGTAGAGTTACCTAATGATGATTATGACTTCTCAACCATAAGGCATTTTTTATTTGATCATGCAGATCAAATTCGCTTCAATATGCTTTCTGAGAGTAGCTTTGAACCTTTGGCCAAAGTTGCACGAAAAATAAAAGGAGAAATTAAATACCATGTTTTTCATGCTGATATTTGGTTAGTGAAATTGGGAAATGGCACTGAGGAAAGTAAAGCTCGTATGCAATCAACATTAAATATGGCTTGGAATTATGCCTTAGGAATATTTGAAGAAGGTGATTTTGAATCGCCATTACAATCTGAAAATATTTTTGCTGGAGAAAAGGAACTGCAAAAAAGATGGTTAGAGGCAATTACCCCAACCATTGAAAAGGCAAATTTAAAAATACCATCAGAAGCAGACTGGAATCCAGTTTTAGGTGGCCGAAAAGGATATCACACCGAGCATTTGGACCAATTGGTTAATGAAATGAGTGAAGTTTTCAGAATCGAGCCAAATACAGAATGGTAAAACCATAAAAATATCAAGAAAGCTGCTGAACTCAGATAATAATTTCAGCAGCTTTTTATATGAATCTACCAATATTTATCTCCTGTTAATCTAGCTAATTCAATTTTGGCACTACACAGTTGAAATTCATATTGCAACTTATTTAATAATGCCCTTTGCAAAGTGGTTGATGCAAAGCTTAAATCCAAAAAGGTAGCTACTCCATTTCCATATCTGATTTGGGTTAATTGATAAACTGACTGAGCAGCTTTTATCTGACTTTCAATATTTCTGAGTTTAGTTTGATTAGCATCGATTTCGCTCAAAGATTGTTTTATATCTTTTTTGTAATTGTTTTTCAAACTAACCAATCCAAGTTCAGTTTGCCTTAGATTATAGGTGGCCACTCCTATCTGTGATCTTGTTTTAAGTCCAGAAAAGATAGGAACATTCAGACTAACACCAGCTAAATAATTGAATCTATTTTCGTTGATATCGGGTTGGTATCCATTTCTAAAACCTACGGCAGCAGTGGCATTCAATGTAGGTGTCAATTGTTTTTTGTTAAGCTTCAAATCAAATTCTGATTGGGCTATTTTACTTTTTATTAAAGCATATTCTACATTTTGTGATTCGGCCAAATTGATGTATTCCTCTGCACTAACATTCTTAATGGCAAAACTAAATTCTGATTGATTAACCACTCGCTTTCCTGTTGTGTACTCAAGCAAATTGAGTTGTTTCTGTAAACTGTTTTCAAAATCAACTTTCCTGTTTATTTCATTGTCAATACTAGCTTGAATATTTAATACATCAATCTTTAATGCATCACCATTTGACAACTTACTTTGAATAACATCTTTATTCTGTTCGAAGTAATGAATGATACTATCTTGGATAACAATTGCCTTTTTTAAATAAATAATATTATAATAAATATTGGCAACCTGTGATGCTAGTTGACTCATATTATACAAGGTATTTTGCTTGCTAAAGTTCAACTCTTCTTTTGATTTATCAATAGCTGTTTTCAAACGACCAAAATCAAGAAATGCATAATTAGCAGTAATATTAGCATTCAAGTTATTGTTGGGTTGAAATTGCAAGTTCTTTGTTATCCCGGGTCCTGCAGGAAATGATGTCTGACTTATGGGGTCGATATAATTGTAACTAACAACACCAGATATAGCGGGCAAAAGATTGCCACGTGTATTTTTCAATCTTTCATTACTGATAAGTTCTGATTGTTCTAGCTCTTTGATTCTAGGAAAATAGTTAAAAGATTCTAGAATTAAACTTTGCAATTCTTGAGAACTATTTTGTGCTATTAAAGGTGTAAAACCCAGAAAACAAATAACTAATATGATACTGTATTTTTTCATGTTTGATATGATTAGTGAGACTCCTCTGCTACTTTGGCCAAAGTGGTTGCATCCACTTTTTTTGTTCGTAGTAAAAAAAGAAAAGGAATGGTTATTAGAAAGAAAAGGCTGATGATTAAATATGAATCTAAATAGGATAGCAAATATGCTTGTTTAGTAACAGCGCCATCAATGGCTTTAAATGCGGCAAATTGTGCATCAGCAGCACTAAAACCTTTACTTAAAAAAACCTGCGTAATGCTCGATAGCCTCTGCATCATCTCAGGGTCATTGGCAGCGGTATTGGTAATTAAATCTGAACGATGTACTGCAAATCTTTGGGTCACAAAAGTATTCATCATAGCAATACCAAATGCACCACCTAGTTGTCGTAACATATTGGTTAAAGCAATACCCGAAGGCATATCTTTGGGTGCTAGGCCTACTACAGCTTGATTAATCAATGGTACAGTTAAACATGCAGTGCCTATTCCCCTAAGCATTTGAGGAAAAATAAACCAAGCTCTACTAGCTTCAGCTGTTGCCAAGGATGAAGTATATCCATGAAAAATAAAGGCAATAAATCCAATAACCACATACACGATGGGTGGAGTTCCCGAGCCAAGTGTTTTACCAATAATAGGCATTAAAAATAAACCTATAATTGTTCCGGGTACAATGGCGAATCCCGCCTCTGTTGGTGAGTAGCCCATAATTCTTTGAACCAATACAGGAAAAATAAAGACAGAACCAAACAAACCAAAACCGCAAACGAAGGTAAGTACATTGCTTGCCGCCAAATTTGTATTTTTCAATACCTTCAAGTTAATAATTGGATTGGGAACATGAAGTTGCCGCCAGATAAAAGTGCCTATTCCTATTACACACAATGGACTTAATATTCTTATGTATTCGCTTTCAAACCAGTCTTCTGATTGGCCTTTTTCCAAAACATACTGCAAGCAACCAACACCCATCACCAACATTGCAATTCCGAAGTAATCAATCGATATGGTTTTTCGGTCTATATTCAGTTCATCTTCTTTTTTATCAATAAAAAATAGGGTTAACATGGCAGCTAAAATTCCAAAAGGTATATTGATATAAAATATCAAGGGCCATGAATAATTGTCTACTATCAATCCGCCTAAAGTTGGGCCAATCGTAGGACCCAAAACAATACCCATACCAAAAATACCTGAAGCCATGGCTCGTTTTTTGGGTTCAAATGCATCAAACAAAATACCTTGAGAGGTAGAAAGTAGGGCGCCTCCACCAATACCTTGTATAAAACGCCAAGCCACAAGGGACCACAAGCTATCAGCGTTTCCGCACATATAGGAGGCAATGGTAAAAATAAAGATGGATGTTAAATAGTAGTTTTTACGTCCAAAATAACGCTGCAAAAAACCAGTCATTGGAATAATAATAACGTTGGCAATAGCATAAGCTGTGACTACCCAAGATGTATCTTCAATGGTAGCACCTAGGTTACCACTTATTTGTGAGAGTGCAACATTGACAATACTCGTATCTATCAGCTCCATGATAGCTGCAGATATCGTAGTAAATACAATCATTGCGCGTTTTAATCCGGTTGGATACATGCGTTTAATTGGTTTTTATCTCAACCGTCACACTTAATCCTGCTTTCAAATATGGCTTTACCTCCGCAATATTCTCTATGCTTAACTTCACTGGCACCCTTTGGGTTACCTTAACAAAATTTCCTGTTGAATTGTCGGGAGGTAAAAGGGCAAACCTAGCACCTGTAGCATCACTGAAATCAGATACCTTAGCTTGTATTTTTATGTTCGGATACCCATCCATTAAAACACTTGCGTTCATGCCCACTTTTAACTTTTCTAACTGTGTTTCTTTAAAATTAGCTGTTATCCAAAACTGCTCATTGTTTATCACATTAAACAAGGTTTGACCAGGTTGAACATACTGCCCTTTTTGCAAATTAGATTTACCCACCTTACCGCTATAGGGCGCTACCATCTTAGTATAAGTTAATTTAAGTTCAGCATTTTTAAGGGCTGCTTGTTTTGCTTTGATTAATGCATGTACCTTTTCAATTTGGGCTTTGCTATTATTTATTTGTGATTCGGCATAAGCCAATTGGTCTTGACTTGATAACAATTGTTTTTGTGCGGTTTCATAAAGTGATTTGCTATCATCTGCTTGCTTGCGGGTTATCGCGTTTTCTTTCAATAAGCTCTGGTCGCGCTGCCAATCAGATTTGGCTTTATCTGTTCTGATCTTTTGGGTTTCTAAATTAGCTTTCACCACATTTCTATTTACTTCAGTACTTTTTAATTGGGCATTTGCATTGCTCATATCGGCATTTGCAGAAAGCAAGTCGGCCTGAGCTTGATCAACAGCCAATTGGTATTCTCTGTCATCTATAGTTAGCAATACCTGTCCTGCTTTCACTTCTTGGTAATCTTTTACAGCCACCGAATCAACATAACCCGCTAACCTACTAACTATAGGCGTTGCATTCGACTCTATTTGGGCATTGTCTGTGCTCTCATGGGTAAAAGAATTCCATATTTTATAGGTGGTGTATCCTACTAATAAAATCCCAATTAAGGCAAATAGCCAAATAGGTTTTTTCTTTTGTTTAACTTCAGCAGTTGTATTCATAAAATAATTTTTATTGCGCGAATGTAAACTTAGTTGACTATAAAAGTCAAGTAAATTGACTATTATATTTTTATGCATTATATTTGTCCGAAAATATGTCAGCCAAAAAATCTATTAAAACAAGCATAACCACTAATGCAAGCGAGCCAAAAAACATTGGCAGGCTCGTTAATATGTGGAAACGTTTTTTTGATGATTGGGCGTATGAAGAACTGAACCAACTCGGTTATGATTATTTTAAAATGGCCTATATGCCTTTTATTATGAACATATCAGAAACGGGTAGCACCAATAATGAAATAGCAATAAAAGCTAAGGTAACCAAGCAAGCCATGAGCAAGGTAGTGAAAGAATTACTTGCTTACGACCTAATTAAGATTCAGAAACATGAAACCGATGCCAGAGCTGCCTTAATATTTTTAACACAAAAGGGTAAAGACTTAATAGCTGATACTAAAAAATGTGTAGGAGAGCTTTCAACTGAATACATAGATATTTTAGGCGAAAGGAACTACAAAGTAATGATTGACTCTATGTATAAGATTGTTAAGCATCATGAGCTAAAAACCCACAATAAAACCCTAAGTTTGACCCATTCCATTTAAAAAAATGATAAGCGAAAAAGAAATTTGGCAAGCACTTGAAGTGGTGAAAGACCCAGAAATTCCCACCTTAAGCATAGTGGACATGGGTATTATCACTAAAGTAGAAATACGAGGTGAAAGCAATGTGTTTGTTGAGATGACTCCCACATTCACAGGTTGTCCTGCTATCAAAATGATGGAGAGCATGGTCTCAGATAGGTTGAAGGAAATAGGTATAGTAACAATAGAAGTTAAAACCACATTTGATACACCTTGGAATAGCAATAAACTTACAGAAAGAGGTTTGTTGTGTCTAAAAAAACATGGACTCGCGCCACCACCCAAACACAATGGAGAGATTACAAATGAGTTATTAGAAATCAGTGTTTGTCCGCATTGCGGAAGCAGTAATACCGAAATGAAAACACCTTTTGGACCAACGCTATGCCGTAGTATGCATTATTGCAACAATTGTTTGCAAGCCTTTGAGCAATTTAAACCAGTGGTGTAGTAAAACTATCTTTTATCACAGCCATAAACTGAGGATACAAAGCCTTTGATGAACCAATAATACTTTTACTAAATATGGTATCCTCACTGCCATCAAAAGTAGTAACGATGCCACCCGCTTCTTCTATCAAACATATTCCACCTGCTATATCCCAAGGGCTAAGGCCATATTCAAAAAAGCCATCAAACCTACCACAAGCGGTATAAGCCAAATCAACTGCAGCACTGCCCATTCTGCGCATGCCTTGTGTATGTACCATCAAGTATTTTAAAGCTTTAATATATTCATCCATCACCTTAAAATCATAATAAGGAAAGCCTGTGGCCAATAATGACTTTTCAAGTTCGGTGTTTTGCTTCACTGATATTCTTTGACCGTTTAACCAAGCACCTCCGTTTCGCCAAGCATAAAACATCTCTTCTCTATTTACCTCATATACCGCACCTAAAACAGGCTTGCCGTTTCTTATCAAACCCACACTCACACTGAAAACAGGTAGGGCATGAATAAAATTGGTCGTACCATCCAAGGGGTCTATCACCCACATCCATTCTTTTTGCTCAGTGGCTATGGTTTGTTCTTCAGTAATAAAACCTGCTTCAGGAAAAATATTCTTTAAACCAGCCACTAATATCTCTTCAGCTGTTTTGTCTACATAACTTACCAATTGATTGAAGCTCTTTACTTCCACCACATCTGCATTAAAACTCTCTCTTTCTTTTTTGATAAATAAACCTGCTTCCTTAGCTATGGCGCATGTTTGAGAACAAATACTTTCTAAATTCATAAGGCAAGGATAATTAAAAGGGAATTGGAAACCTAAGTATGATGGATTACTAAAACAAAACCTGAGATATTTTATAAAATAATAAAGATCATAATTTCATCTTTGATTGTAATAATTTGTTACATCTTACCTAAATCTTCATTACAAATAATGCACTAAATTCAAATCTCACAACAATTCCTTCGCTTCTTTGTTGTTAGGTAGTAAATCAATCAGAGTTGAAGACTACTCATTTTTCGGAAAAAGACATTTTGCAAATGGAAAGCCGCAATAGGGCCGCCTTCATAAACTCTTTGCATGGCTTTAAAACTGCCTCATTAATTGGAACAATAGACACTAAGGGAAAGACAAACTTAGCTATTTTCAATTCGGTATTTCACCTTGGTGCAAACCCCGCTTTGGTGGGTTTTATCAGCCGACCTGATAGCGCGGAAAGACATACTTTAGATAATATCTTAGAAACGGAATTTTTCACTATTAACCATGTCAATAAAGACACATATGTTCGTGCCCATCAAACCTCAGCTCGCTATCCTATGGACGTATCAGAGTTTGAAGCTACAGGCCTTACAGAAGAATATACTGATTTGATTAAAGCTCCCTATGTAAAAGAAAGCCATATCAAGTATGGACTTAGCTTTGCTGAAAAGCATGAATTAAAAATAAATGATACCATACTGATTATAGGTAAAATTGAAGAGATTATGATTCCAGAAGATTGCCTTTTGTCACATGGTGGCATAGATATAGAGAAGGCCGAAACCATTGCTATTTCAGGATTAGACGGATACCACAGCACAAAATTATTATCAAGACTTAGTTATGCCAAGACGGATACACTACCTGAAGAATTAAACTAATTACAAGCATGGAAAAGCAAAAGATAAACATTGTTTGGTTTAAACGCGACCTGCGTTTTACAGACCATGAGCCTTTATATTTTGCGCAACAATCAGGTCTTCCATTGTTATTAGTATACATTTTTGAACCATCGGTTATGAGCTATCATGATAGCGATGTAAGACATTGGCGATTTGTTTATGAATCACTGAAGGAAATGAATGAGAAGTTGAAAAAGCATCAGGCAGAGATTTTCATTTTTCACAATGAGGCTCAAATTGTTTTTGAAACACTCATTCAGCACTATGCTATACAAAGTATTTTCTCATCAGAAGAAATTGGTAATGGTCTCACCTATGAAAGAGATAAAGCCATGAAAAATCTCTTCAAAAGTCATCATATAAGTTGGCAAGAATACCAGACTAATGGGGTTGTAAGAAGGTTAAAAACACGCAAGCTTTGGGAGAAAATGTGGGAGGCACAAATGACAGCCTCACCCAAAATTGTAGATGAACAGAATTGGAATTTTGTTCGATTAGATAGTAAAACTTATTCATTCATAATAGGACCAGAACTAGATTCAGAAATTACCACACGAAATAAAAACTTTCAGGAAGGTGGTGAATATTGGGCTTGGCGCTATTTGGATAATTTTATAAAAGAACGTCATGTTAACTATAGTAAACATATTAGTAAGCCACTATTAAGCAGAACAGGTTGCAGCCGCTTGTCGCCTTATTTAACGTATGGAAATATTAGTATGCGCATGGTTTACCAATATACCAGACAACATTATAACAGCTCTCCCAACAAAAGGGCAATAGCCAATTTTATTTCGAGACTTCATTGGCATTGTCATTTTATTCAAAAATTTGAAGATGAATGTAGGTATGAAATAGAAAATATAAACCGTGCCTATAACCAACTAACAAAGCCCAAGAATGAAGCCTATATAAGCGCTTGGCAAAATGGACAAACGGGTATTCCTATTGTAGATGCTTGCATGCGTTGTTTGGTGGCAACGGGTTATATTAATTTTAGGATGCGAGCGATGGTGGTTTCTTTTTTTGTTTTTAACCTATGGCAAGATTGGCGTGAATTGCATTTTTTAGCTCGCCAATTTTTAGATTATGAACCGGGTATACATTACCCTCAACTACAAATGCAAAGCGGCACAACGGGTATTAATACCATTAGAATATATAATCCGATTAAAAATTCGGAAGACCATGATACAGATGGCCTATTTATAAAACAATGGGTTCCTGAGCTCAATAAGATTCCTGCAGATCTTATTCATGAGCCACATAAGCTTAGTATAATTGAACAACAATTGTATGAATGCGAAATAGGAAAACATTATCCAGCTCCTATTGTTGACTTAGAATATACAAGAAAACAAGCAAGTGATATAGTGTGGAGTTTTAGGAACAATGAAGAGGTAAAACACGAAGGGAAACGCATTTTAGCCAAACATGTAAATAACCCGAAATCACATTTAACAAAAAAGAAGCAAAGCAAAAAGCAGAACCAACAAACCCATTTACTATGAGAACATTTTTAAAGGCGCAGTGGCAAAATTTAATCATGGTAAACTATGAAATAGAGCCAGATTTGCTGTTGCCCTATTTGCCAAAAGGTGTTGAGTTTGACTATTACAATGGAAAAGTATATATAAGCTTGGTTGGTTTTTTATTTAAGGATAGCAACATTTTTAGTATACCCATACCCTTTATGGGAACTTTTGAAGAAGTAAATCTTCGCTTTTATGTAATACGAAAAGTGGATAATGAAACAAGGCGTGGTGTAGTTTTTATCAATGAAACGGTACCTAATAAAATAGTAGCATGGGTAGCCAACAAACTTTATAAAGAACATTATACAGCCATTCCTACCAAACACAAATGGGCATCTAATAACCATATAAAAGAAATACAATACCAATGGAAAGTTCAATCGAAATGGAATAGTATGAAGATAGAAGCATCTGTCACCAAAAATAAAATGGAAACAGGTAGCATTGAAGAATTTATTTTTGAGCATTACTATGGTTATACAAAAGTTAACGAGCAGCATAGTATTGAATACAAAATAAATCATCCAAGCTGGGAAATTAACGCCATTAAGCACCATGAAATTGATTGCGATTTTGCTGCTTTTTATGGTAACGACTTTGAGATATTAAACCATACTAAACCACACTCTGTAATGTTAGCAGAAGGCTCTGACATTAGCGTTGATTGGAAACGAGTAAGCTTTTAAAATCTATTTGAATGAAAGGTGTAAAAAAAGAAAATTTGCCTGTTAAAATTTGTTTTGCATGCAATAAACCATTTACTTGGAGAAAGAAATGGGAAAAGAATTGGAACGAAGTAAAATATTGCAGTGATAGGTGTAGAAATAATAAAAACATATGACCACAAAGCATCAAAAAATATTACGACTACTATTGGGTGATCAACTCAACATAAACCATAGTTGGTTCAAAACTGTGGATGAGTCAGTGAGCTATGTGTTCATGGAAATACGAAGCGAAACCGATTATGCGCAGCACCACATTCAAAAGCTTATTGGCTTTTTTGCAGCCATGCAAAACTTCGCTAAATCACTACAATCAAAAGGTCACCAGATAATTTATATACATTTAAACGA
>RGVD01000059.1 GCA_010027395.1 Bacteroidota bacterium | reverse complement strand
ATTCTAACGGAAAAACCTTGAATACTTTTGTACTTGAATTTAACTTAATATTTTAGCTGCATGAATCGTGAGCAGTTAATAAGTGAAATTCGCCAAAAGAAAAGTTTCCTATGTGTTGGTTTAGACACAGATATAAAGAAAATACCCGCCCATTTACTAGACAGAGAAGACCCTGTTTTTGAGTTTAACAAAGCCATTATTGATGCCACCAAAGATTATTGCGTTGCCTATAAAATCAATACTGCCTTTTTTGAAGCCAATGGGGCCAAAGGTTGGGTGAGCATGGAAAAAACCTTGCAATACATTCCAAAAAATATTTTCACCATTGCAGATGCCAAAAGAGGCGATATAGGCAATACCAGCCACATGTATGCCCGTGCTTTTTTCGAAACACTTTCTTTTGATTCGATAACGCTTGCGCCTTATATGGGTAAAGATTCTATTGAGCCATTTTTTCAATACAGAGATAAATGGGGTATTGTATTGGCGCTTACTTCAAACGAAGGCAGCAAAGACTATGAGCAAGAAAAGATGGGTGAAGATTTCTTATATGAACGTGTTCTAAAAACCACATCTGCATTTACAAATAGTGGCAATGCCATGTTTGTGGTGGGTGCAACCAAAGCAGAAGAGTTTTTACGAATCAGAAAAATAGTACCTGATCACTTTTTATTGGTGCCTGGTGTGGGAGCCCAAGGAGGAAGTTTAGCTGATGTGGTAAAATACGGCATGAACCCAGATATTGGCTTATTGATTAATGCATCTAGAAGTATTATTTACGCATCATCAAATACAGACTTTGCTGAAAAAGCCAAAGAAGAAGCCAAGAAAATGGCTGATGAAATGGCTATTTATTTGTAGTGATAAAAGCCTATACCACCTTCAAATCCATGCTTTCAATCACTTGAAGCAGTGTGTCAAAATCGTTTTGTATGATATCAAGGTGCATCACATCTCACTTTGTTTTTACCCGTGCTCACCGCTTTTATTTGGTGTTAATGCAACAAAAAACCCATTTAACGCAATGTTAAATGGGCTCAAATATTTAATCATTTAAAGCTTAGAATCTTTCGAACGCAGAGAAGAAAAAGCTTGCTTCGTTAGCAGCGTTCTCATCGCTGTCGCTACCATGCACTGCATTGGCTTCAATTGAATCAGCGTATAAATTACGGATGGTTCCTGCATCAGCTTTCTTAGGATCAGTAGCACCAATGATGGTTCTAAAATCAGCTACTGCATTATCTTTTTGTAAAACAGCTGCCACAATAGGACCTGAAGTCATGAATGATACTAAATCGTTGAAGAAAGGACGTTCGCGGTGAATAGCATAGAATTCACCAGCTTTTTCAGTTGATAAGTGAAGGTATTTCATAGCCACTATTTTGAAACCAGCAGTGGTGATATGATTTAAAATGTTGCCGATATGGCCATTAGCAACTGCATCTGGCTTAATCATCGTGAAGGTAATATTGCTCATTTTTGTTTTGTTTTGGGCTTCAAAAGTATTCCGCTATTGTTAATTAGCCAAACATTGTTGTAAAAATTTATGTTAAGAAATTGGTTTTAATTAGTCTGCACCACTAGTGAGTTCATTCATTCTATTGGCATCAAGTCTAATAAAAATAAATAAAAGCACGGTGAAACTCAGCAAGGCCGAGCCTCCATAGCTAAAGTAGGGCAAAGGAATACCAATAACGGGCATCAATCCTAAAGTCATACCTACGTTGATGGTGAAATGAAAAAACAAAATAGAAACCACACTATAACCATAAATGCGATTAAATTTATATCGCTGTCTTTCGGCCATAAAAAGCAGTCGCCACAAGAGCAGCATATATAAAGCAATAAAAAGGAAACTGCCTGCAAAGCCATATTCTTCGCCAATAGTACAAAAAATAAAATCGGTACTTTGTTCGGGCACAAATCGAAATTTGTTTTGTGTGCCTTCTAAAAAACCTTTGCCCAATAAGCCACCAGAACCTATGGCAATTTTTGACTGTTGCACATTGTAGCCTGCTCCTTTCATATCCACTTCTTTCCCCAGCAATACATTTATCCTTGATTTTTGATGCGCTTGTAATACGTTTTCAAATACATAATCTACAGAACTTACATAGGCACTAGCAAATGCAATGATACCAACTGTCAGATAAATCAAAAGCATCGTTCTTCTTACCATCAAGAGAAATGAAACGGCCAATATCACCAATACAATAATAATATAAAGGGGTTTGACCAATAAGGCAACCACACTAAGAATCCCAATAGAAATACCAACTAATAACAGCCATCCTGGCAAACCTTCACGATAAAGCACCAAGGCAAAGGCCACAAATACCAAGGCTGAACCGGTTTCGTTTTGTAAGAGAATAATAACCATTGGTATTAATATCATGGCCGCACAAATCATCTGGGTTTTACGCTCTTTAAATTGAATGTTATAGCCACTCAGGTATTTTGACAATGCTAATGCCGTGGCAAATTTGGCTATTTCGGCAGGTTGAAATTGAATGCCTCCCACTCGTATCCAAGAGCTAGAACCTTTTATTTCTGTTCCTAAAGCAAAAACGGATATGAGCATAACAATAGCAATTCCGTATAATCCATATGCAAATGCATAGAAAAATTTCTCGTCAATCAATAATATCATCAAACCCACAAAAAATGAAATGCCAATCCATACCAATTGTTTCCCATAGTTCATGCTATTATCATAAATCATGGGATTGGTTTCTTTATAAACAGAGGCATAAATGCACAGTAAACCAGCAACTACAAAAACATAGTAGAGCATTAAAGTGAGCCAATCGAATTTAACGGGTTTTGGTTGCAGCTGTGTCATTGGTGTTTTTATGTGTAAGGTCAGCCTTTATCATTCGCTCGTACAAAGCCTTTCTTGTATCGTGTTTTTTGTTTAGATATTCTTCCATCATCAAACTGGCAATAGGAGCTGCGTAAGTAGCACCAAATCCAGCATTTTCAACCACCACTGCTATGGCAATTTTGGGTTTGTTTTTTGGAGCAAAGGCAAAAAAGATAGAGTGGTCTTTACCATGTGGATTCTGTGCCGTTCCTGTTTTTCCGCAAATCTCTATTCCCGGAATTTTAGCAATATAAGCTGTTCCATGCTCCACCACATCTTGCATGCCATCAATCACTACTTGAAAATAGGATGTATCAATAGTGCTCCAGTGCTTCTTGTTAAAATCTGGATTGGGATTTAATTTACTATCTATTTTTTTAACAATATGTGGTGTGATATAGTAACCTCTATTAGCCACAGCAGCTGTTGCATTCGCCATTTGAAGCGGTGTGATACCAAGCTCACCTTGACCTATACCCAATGATATGGTGGTGAGTGCTTGCCAACGATAGCGACCATAAATCTTATCATAAAATTCGCTTGTAGGCACCAATCCGGAACCTTCTCCATACAAATCAACACCAAGTTTGCTACCTAGTCCAAAACTTGTGATGTGTTTGCGGAAGCTTTTATAAGCGTCTTCTCTCAACTTGTAAGCAGGGTTATTTACCACACTTCTATATACTTGACAGAAATAAGAGTTACAACTCACTGCAATACCTCCACGCAATGGAAGCGGAGAGCCGTGGGCGTGACAGCCCACAAACAAATAACCTCGCGAGCACCCATAAGTAGTGGCAGGTGTTAAGACATGTTCTTGTTGCCCTGTTAATGCCATTAATATCTTAAAAATAGATCCAGGTGGATAAGGCGCGGCTATGGTTCTATTGAATAAAGGTTTTGCCGGATCAAGAAGCAATTCCATATAGTGCTTACCACGGTCTCTTCCTACAAACAAATTGGGGTCATAGCTAGGTGTGCTCACCATGGCTAATATCTCACCTGTAGCGGGTTCAATAGCCACCACACTACCAATTTTGTTTTGCATCAATTCTTCACCCAAGGCTTGCAATTTATAGTCTAAACTTAGGTTGATGTTTTTTCCTGAAACAGAAGGTGTATCATATTCACCATTTTTGTATCGACCTTGTGTACGTGCTTTTGAATCCACCAAAATATATTTGATACCTTTTATACCACCCAGTTCTTTTTCATAGCTTCTCTCCACTCCACTCATACCTTTAAAATCGCCCATTTGGTAATATCCATTGGAGTTCTCAATATCTCTATCCGTAACTTCACTGATATATCCCATGATATGAGCCGCGTTGCTATGAGCGTATTTTCTATCCGTTCTTACATCCACATAAAAGCCTCTGAAATCATACAAATGCTCTTGAAATGCGGCATATACTGGAATGGAAATTTGCCTGTCGAATATGCATTTTTTATAAGGGGCATAACCTTTTTGCCGTTTTAATTTTTCAAACTTGTACCTAAATTGTTCAGGACTTATTCCTAATACTTTGCAAAATAAAGCAGTATCAAGCGTTTTAACTTCAATGGGAATAACAGATAAATCATATACTGCATCATTGTATACAAGGAGCTCGCCATTTCGGTCATATATTAGTCCCCTTGCAGGATAAATAGTCTGTTCTTGCAAAACATTTTCTTGGGCGGACCGGAAATAACTATCATCAACAATCTGAAGCTGCAATAGACGAATTACATACACCAAAGCCACTAAACAAAAGGCTATAAAGAGTATTTTTTGTCTGATTTTGTTATCCATTTATGGAAAAAAGCTAAAATTTTTTGATGTGCAACAAAACTAATTCAAAAGGAGTGAATGATATTATTTTAATTGTGGAGAAGTAAAAAATTCTTCATTTCATTAGTTGCGATAAGTTCATACCACTATATTTTTCCTTTACTTTGAGAGAAATTATAAAACAAAAACTGTCCAATAACAATTATAATTACAGAGAAAATTGTACTAAAAAATATTTGTATAAGGGTTCCGAAAAATTGGTTCAAGCCATAAATTTCGAGGAAGAAAAGCATGAAATGGTGAGTGAAAACCATGATGAATGTGTAGACAGAAAACCATACCCAACCTTTGTTTGATAAGTTGGGTACGATATTAGATTCTTGGTCATCTTTACCCGTTGCAAAACGAAGGTAGAAACCACGTAAATAACCCATACAAACGCAGGCTGCCATGTGCAAACCGGGTGTGCTACTGAAACTATCCATCACCATACCTGTTAAACAAGAAATGACCAATACCATCCATGGTTTTATTTTGATGGGTAGTAACAAAATAAAAACAACATAAACATAAGGATTCACATAGGTACTAATTCCTAGTTTGTTTACTACCAACAACTGAAACAGCATGAGCAGTATGAACTTAACGATATTTGATACTAATTCTATTATCAATGTTTTTCAGGGTTAACTAAAGCTTCAATGCCTTGTTGCTGATATTTAAGTAAATTTCGAATAACATAAACACTTTTCAGTGTGCCAAAATCTGTGTTTAGTTTAATATCAATGCTATGAAAATTCTCACCATCGTCTAAGTAGTGGTTGCTTATGGTTCCAACAGGAATTCCTTCAGGGTAAATAGTTGAATAATTACTGGTTACAATATCATCGTTCACAGCAATTTTAACATGCTTGTTTACATCCTTCAACTTAGCTTCTCCAGGGTCGTCACCCTCCCATACCAATGAACCAAAGGCATTGTTCTTCTTCACTTTCACACTCAAGTTAGATTGGCTATTTAAGAATGATAATACTACACTGTAGTTTCTACTCACGAATTGCACAGTACCCACAATGCCATTGCCACAAATAACCCCCATACCTTTTTCTATACCGTGTTCACTGCCTTTGTCAAGGGTAATGTAGTTGTTTCTTTTAGTAACCGAATTGTTTACTACACTGGCAGAAATATACTCATATTGCTGTTTATAGGTGGTGTCACTTATTTTAGTAATGGTAAAAGAATTTTGATAAAATGCATTTAGCAATTGTGAACGCAAACGGGCATTTTCGGCTTGCAAACTATCGTTTACATTTTTTAGGTTGAAATATGAGGTGGTATTATTTACAGCATTATAAAAACCAGAGCTAACAGAACCTGTATAATTTAAAAAACTAGCTTTTTGGTAATTGTTATAACGATAAATGATAATAAATGACAGCAACTCAAGCCCTATAAAGAGCATAAAAGTATAGTACTTATATAAAAAGAATATAATGTTGCGCATTATGTAGTATTAGTGTGGGCTTAAGCGGGGCTAAAACCGATAAACTATATTCAAATTATGTCATTAAAAATTTGAAATTCTTAAGATTTTTCAATGCCATGCCTGTTCCACGAACTACAGCACGTAATGGGTCTTCGGCCACATGCACCGGCAATTTGGTTTTAGCTGCTATACGCTTATCAAGACCACGCAGCAAAGCCCCACCGCCAGTAAGATACAAACCAGTTGAGTAAATATCCGCTGAAAGCTCAGGTGGAGTTAATTCTAGAGCTCTAAGGACAGCTTCTTCAATTTTAGATATTGATTTATCCAAAGCTGAAGCAATCTCAGTGTACGAAACAAAAATTTGCTTAGGAATACCTGTCATCAAATCTCGGCCATTAACCGCATAATCAGGCGGTGCATTTTCAAGTTCATTTAAAGCTGAACCCACCTCGATTTTTATTTTTTCAGCAGTGCGCTCTCCCACCAGTAAATTATGTTGTCTGCGCATATAGTCTAAAATATCTTCTGTAAACTCATCACCTGCCACGCGAATGGATTGGTCGCATACAATACCTGCCAAGGCAATAACGGCAATCTCGGTAGTTCCACCTCCTATATCAATAATCATATTACCCATTGGCTCAAATACGTCAATACCAATACCAATGGCAGCAGCCATTGGCTCATGAATAAGATAGACCTCTTTGGCACCAGCACGTTCTGCGCTGTCTTTAACAGCACGTTTTTCCACTTCGGTAATACCTGATGGAATACAAATAACCATGCGTTGTTGTGGTTTGATAAGCTTGTTGTTTTGAGGAATCATGCCGATAAGCCCACGTATCATGTGCTCTGCTGCTTGAAAATCAGCAATTACTCCGTCCTTCAAAGGACGAACAGTTTTAATATCCTCATGCACTTTACCATGCATTTGTTGTGCTTGACTTCCCACTGCAATCACATTGCCTGTTCTTCTATTAATAGCAATAATAGATGGCTCATCAACAACCACCTGATCTTTGTGTATAATCAAAGTGTTTGCTGTGCCTAAATCTATTGCTAAATCTTGTGTTAAAAAGTTGAATACGCTCATTTTCTATACTTATCTCCCTACCAAAATATTTGTTTAAAAAATTTCGCTGCAAGTTAATGCAAAACAGAGCAAAATTTTAACACCACAATAATATTTTTTTTAAAGCTTTGAAGTCATTCATTTTTGCTTTTTATAATGCCAATTGAATATTTAATTCTACGAAAAGTAACATCATACATATATATTGCAAAAAATTAAAAGATGAAGCTAGCCGCCATTGATATAGGTTCGAATGCAGTACGATTGCAAATTGTTCGCACCGTTGACAATGACCCGCAAGAATTATTTAAGAAATTAGAATTCGTGCGCATTCCTGTTCGCCTTGGTGATGATGCTTTCAAAGAAGGTGTTATCAGCAAAGATAAGGCTAAGATTTTTTACAAAGCCATGAAAGCATACATGCTGATGATGGAGGTATTTGAAGTAGATTACTATATGGCTTGTGCTACCAGTGCTCTGCGTGAAGCTTCAAACGGACATAAGGTGGTTCAAAAGGTTTTTGAAAAAACGGGATTGAAAATCCGAATTATTGACGGTAAGGAGGAAAGCCAAATTATACTTCGATCGATAGATACCTTGTTTGAAAAAAATAAAAACTATTTAACTATTGATGTTGGAGGCGGAAGCACTGAAATGACAATTATTCAAAACCAGAAAGCCATTCATTCTGTTTCTTTTGACATAGGAACTGTAAGAATGTTTGATGGGGCTGTGAAAGAAAAAACTTGGGAAACCATAGAAGATTGGGTGCGAAAAAACACCAAAGGCTTAGAAAACCTATCCGCAGTGGTAACTAGCGGAACGATTAATAAAATTTCTAATATTATAAGTGAAGGGGCCAACACCGATTACTTTACAAGAGAGCAATTAAAAAACTTTCATCGTAAGGTAACTAAAATGTCAGTTACCGAGCGTATCGAGCAATTAAAATTAAACCCCGATAGAGCTGATATTATTGGTACTTCAGCCGATATTTATCTAAGAATTTTAAGTTGGGCAGATATTGAAAAAGTATATTCTCCTGACAATTCTGGTTTAAAAGATGGTATTCTTTTAGACCTATATGACAAATATGTGAAGAAGAATTAGAAGGTAAACCTACTTGTATAGGGATGTTCGAATATTTAAAGATATAATTAATCTTTCAAGATTTTTCTTTCTCTTACTTTTTCCATTGATGAAAAAGTAAGCAAAAAATCTAGAAAAAAATAAGCTTCCGCCCATCAGCCTGATGCTTGGCCCGCATTTTTTCAACCCAACGCTCGCCTACTATTTAATCAATTGTTTTGGCTTCGCGCTAAGTTTGCCTTATTTAAATAAGACCATAAAATCTGTGAAAAAACAAACTACATTACCATTCCACCGCAAACATTCAGTGTTTGTCCGCTAATGTAGCTCGACATGTTTGATGCTAAGAACAAAACTGCATTTGCTACTTCTTCAGGACTTCCACCGCGTTTTAAGGCAATGCCATCCGTCCATTGTTTGCGAATATCTTCACTTAATGCTTCAGTCATTTCAGTTTCAATAAATCCAGGTGCAATGGCATTGCAACGGATATTGCGTGAGCCTAATTCTTTAGCCACTGATTTGGTTAATCCAATCATACCTGCTTTTGAAGCGGCATAATTGGCCTGTCCTGCATTTCCAGTAATACCAACCACTGAGGTAATATTTATTATAGAACCATTGCGGGCTTTCATCATGGGTTTCATGGCAGCTTTGGTTAGAGCAAAGGCTGATTTTAAATTGGTATCCATTACTTCATCCCAGTGTTGCTCTGTCATACGCATAAGCAAACCATCACGGGTAATCCCTGCATTATTTACCAATACATCCAATGAACCAAATTCTTTGGTAATATCATCTATCAAACGCTCAGCTTCAGTAAACTCGGCTGCATTGCTCTGGTATCCTTTAGCTTTCACACCAAGGCTGGTTAGTTCTGCTTCAAATACCTTTGCTTTTTCAACAGAACTCACAAAAGTGAATGCAATGTTAGCTCCTTCATTGGCAAGTTTTAGGGCAATACCTTTTCCTATGCCGCGTGTCGCGCCAGTCACTAAAGCTGTTTTTCCTTCAAGTAATTTCATATGGTTTGTTTGGTAACAAACATAATTGAAAAACATAGAATTAAAAATCTTGATTTAACGCAAGATAATGTTTTGTATGTTGAAGCAACATGACAGCTGATTATATATGTATATGACTGAGGTTGTTGGTTAGAGAAGCATTATGTAGCAAAGAAGGATCTGGACAAACGAATGCCAAAATATTTTTAGCATATTAAAATCGGATTACAAATCCGAAGCAGCGAACCAGCTAGTTATTCAAGAAGGATTTTATTTTTTTAATCAATCACCACCAATTTAGAATGATAGAAGGAGTCCTTGTTTTGTAATTGAACCAAATAAATGCCTCTAGGCCAAGTTTGAGTATGTATAGTATTAGCCTCTTTTAGTTTCAGCATTTCATACTGTAGCTTACCTTGTATAGCATATACTTTCAAGGAATAATCATCCTCTCCAAATGCTTTACTTTGTATATAAAATTCATTGTTAGCAGGGTTTGGATATATGCCAAATATTGTTGAGTTTAGTTCATCTTTTAAACCAGTACTTGGTAATTTTACTTGAAAGATTAAACGTCTAAAGTCATCTGTTTTTTTAGTCCCTTTTTGATCTAAACTAAATTCAACTCCCCAATTGGATGCAGAAAATTTGCCAAGTGATAACGTATCTATGCTGATGCATTTTTCAAATACCAATCCTTCTTGGTGTTCGGTATGAATATATATTGTTTTATCACCTAATGAAATCTTACTGGTATCTTTGATGCAGGGAGAGTAAGCAAAACTTGTTTGTACAACTAGCTTAACCGTATCATTTGTGCTAGGTTTATGGGGAATAACAAATAGGGTATCAATTGTACCTGGTATATGAATGCGTGGCGGTAATTTTACCACAAAGATGAAGGTATCTCTATCTACTATCATGCCTGTACTCGAGTCCAAAAAATTATGGTAAACAGTATAGAGACCTTCAGGTAATTTTTTTCCTAAAAATGTATCTACTCTTTGAATAACTGCAGGGAGGGTATCCATGCTAAATGCTTGCAATAGATCGATTCGAAAGCCATTTATTTGTGTGTTTTTATATACCGTTTTAATAGGTCCTTTTGGGTAACTCGAAAAAGATAAGAAGTTAACCCATTTGCTTGTATCTGGTGCTGATGGAATCACCCTTACACTATCGAGTTTTGGGATGGGAGAAATGTTGCTAGGGTGGGTAATAAAGCTGGTGAAATACACACTTGGTTTGAATACGTAATAGGCATTTTTATCAAAGTTTAATGCTGCAGAATAATTACCTGCCATGTATACCAAGCGTTTGTAAGGATGAAATGCCATTGCCGTTGGACCATTGTAATTGCTCATGGTTATAGGAGAAGGATAAAAGATGGTCATCTCATTGCCAGCTGAATCTAATTTCTTTGTCACAATTACATAATAACTGATATAGGCAAAATGTTGGTAAGAATAACTCACATATGTATTACCAAGGCTATCTGTAATAGGTACATATCGGCCCGCGTTTGATATGTTACTGTGTATGGGCTTTGTCCAAATTACTTTTCCATTTGGATTTATTTTTTTTATCATGGCAGCGTAGCTCCAACCAAATCCGGTGCTTGTGTAAGGTAAATAAATATTGTCCCATTTGTCGATTCCAACACTAAAAACATTAGAAAAATTACCATCATCAAAACACCAAAGTTTATTTCCCATGGAATCTGTTTTAATTAAGGTATAGTGTGAATTGCAACATAATATTTCACCAAATTCAACTTCTCTGCAATAGCCATTGTCGTATGAAAGTGGGTCTGAAGTAGTAGCTACCACCACAATGGTATTGTTTGAACCCAGCGCTAACGATACGCCTTGGGCTGCTAATACCGTTCCTCTATCTTGTCGTTTGGCCCAATGAATGTTTCCATCCGGAAAATATTTAGCTAGGTAAAATCCACCTCTTTCATCCGATCTTGCTTTCATAGAAATGGAGTCTTTTCTACTTGCACTATAAACATAAGTTAGGCAAGTATCATAGTGTAAAATTTGATCGGGTAATTCTGGATATATCGTTCCTGTTAAGTATATGTTCCCTCTCTTGTCAATCTTTAAATCGCTAGTATGGTCAAAATTTTTAGAACCTTGCATGGCCGTCCAAATAGGATTTCCCGCAGTATCTAATTTCATTAAAAAACCATCCAAGGAGCCTTCATTATTAGGGGGATACTGTATCTTGATGCTGTCTTGAAATCTTAAAGTTGAATCGCAATACATCGCACCACAGATATATAAAATGGTATCATTATAAATTTGAATAGCATCCACTTCTTCTGCTTGCATACCTGCTGAAGAATCTATTTTACTGCCTAAGGTTTTTACCCAAATTATGGAATCTATTGGAGAAATTTTTGCAATAAAACCATTGCGTAAGCCTTTGGGGTTTAGTTTGTGTTTTCCGATAGAAGAGCTGTCATAGAAGGTGCCCGCAATGTATTTATTTCCTATTTTATCAATGGCAATTTTTCTGATACCGTCCGTGGCAAAGTCTTTCACATGAATAGGAAAAGACCGAACTGAATCTATTTGAAATTGTTCTTTAAAATTGGGTTTTAGAATATGGATAGGTTCTGGAAATGTGCTAGAATCAATACTTAGGTAATAATCTCCGGGTGGATCATATTCACGAAATAAAAAATAGGCCTCGTAAAGGGTATCTGATATTTTATTTGAAGTTGAAACAGTATAGGAATCTGTGCTATTTTTTAAATAGATATGATAGGTATTAGAAATGTTGCCAGTTGTAGTAAATGTTAATACAAATGGATTACCTATATAACATGAGTTTTTATCAATAGATAAA
>RGVD01000058.1 GCA_010027395.1 Bacteroidota bacterium | reverse complement strand
ATCAGTAATTCATACAAACAAAAAAGGTTTGAAAACGAATTTTCAAACCTTCTCCGGCTTATGGTATACGATAGTATTATTTATCAATTTCAGCGCAAAGTGCATTGAAGATGCCTTCAATTTCACCAATGCCATCAATACCTTTATATTTATTTTGCAATTGGTAAAACTCCTTCACAGGCATGGTCTCACCATTGTACACATCAATGCGTTTTTGAATAACAGCAGGATCTTGGTCATCTGCTCGGCCACTGTCTTTACCTCTTAATAAAAGGCGTTTGCGAAGCTCTTCTTCTTCCACTTCTAAAGCCAACATCAACGTGATGCTTGTACCTTTTGAAACCAATAATTCATCAAGGGCTTTGGCTTGCGCTTGGGTTCTTGGAAAACCATCAAAAATAAATCCATTGGCATCAGGATTTTTATTTACCTCTCCTGCCAACATACCAATGGTTACTTCATCTGGCACCAATTGTCCTTTGTCTATATAGCTTTTTGCCAATACCCCCAATTCAGTGGCTGACTTAATATTTGCCCTAAAAATATCTCCCGTTGAAAGGTGAACCAAATGATACTTTTCGATAAGTTTAGCACTCTGTGTGCCTTTTCCTGCGCCCGGAGGGCCAAATAGTACAATGTTTAGCATGATGATTTGTTAATAATTGGTGGCGAATAAAATCAAATATTTTAATTTTAACTATGAGATGGAAATGAATTAGGATTTTTCTACGTAAATATGTTTCAAGTTGCGGCCAAAACCATCATAATCTAAGCCATAACCCAATAAAAATTTATTCTCAACCTCAAAGCCAATGTATTTAGGTTTTAAATCCACTTGCAAGGCTTCAGGTTTTAATAACAGCGAGCAAACCTCAATGCTTTCAGGGTTTTTCTCTTGTAATAAGTTGATGATATAATCTATGGTAAGGCCTGTGTCTATAATATCTTCAATAATCACCACATGATGACCTGTTATATCTCCCTTAAGTCCTATCAATTCTTTGATGCTGCCTGTGCTTTGTGTACCTGCATAACTCGAAGTTTTGATAAACTCTATTCTACACGCAAGATTGATTTGTTTCATTAAGTCGGAAGCCAACATAAACGAACCATTTAGCACTGCTACAAACACAACTGGCTTGCCCGCATAGTCTTGGTTAATAGATTCAGCAAGGGTTTTCACCATGCTTAATATCTTATCTTCTTGGATAAATATGTCGAAGGTTCGGCCTAATACTTGGATAGTTTGCATAGACTGTTTTCTAATAGAAAAACTTTAACACCACTATGGCAAGTCCATAAGAAAAGGTTGAGAAAATGATACCACGTGCAGTCAAGTATTTTTCAAAATGGATGAAGAGGTAGAATACACCCAAATTAATAACCACACACAAACTCAGTAAGGGAGAGAGCATTTTTTCTTTTACGGCCAATTCCAAAAAACTCGAAATATCTTGTAAAGAATAGTTAACCAAATAAAATATTAGGATGCCAATGCTTGGGGCCAACAAGCCCAAGAAAACACCCAACCAAAAATTATCTAACTTATTTTTCATCTGCAAAGTTCCAAGTGTTTAGGTAGGATATAGCATGGTGTGCTGTTAGGTCAAACTGAACAGGCACCACCGAGGCATAGTTATTAGCCAAAGCCCATTCGTCTGTATCTTCACCTTGGTCGAAGTTCACAAATTTGCCCGTAAGCCAATAGTATTTGCGGCCGTTCGGATCTTGTCTTTCGTCAAACTCCTCTTGCCACTTGGCATTGGCTTGTCGACACACTTTAAAGCCTTTCCAATCTGATTCGGCTATTTTAGGTACATTCACATTTAGCAAAACACCTTTAGGCAAACCATTGCTCAAAATATCAGATGCAATTTTCCGGGCAACTCTTTTAGCTAATGTAAAATCAGCATCATACGAGAAATCGCATAGCGAGAAGCCTACAGCTGGAATGCCTTCAATAGCACCTTCAACGGCAGCACTCATGGTACCGCTGTAAATTACATTGATGGATGAGTTTGAACCATGATTGATACCCGAAACCAATAAATCGGGTTTGCGGTGCATCACTTTATCTACGGCTAGTTTCACACAATCAGCGGGGGTGCCGCTAC
The DNA here is from genome assembly GCA_010027395.1 of Bacteroidota bacterium. GTDB lineage: Bacteria > Bacteroidota > Bacteroidia > UKL13-3 > UKL13-3 > RGVD01. The sequence goes on along the minus strand of RGVD01000058.1, from coordinate 10,039 downwards.
ATTGGTATGAAACAATATCTCCATAAAGGTTGGTTTTCTCTAAACGCAATGGGCGGCTTATTGTAACGGCATGCCCCATAGCACTTTGAGGGCTATCGGGGGCTACTACTATTACTTCGCCTAAATGTTTAACGGCATCCACCAAAGTACGAATACCAGGTGCCGTAATGCCATCGTCATTTGACACTAAAATTAAAGGTCTTTCACTCATAGCGGCAAAAGTAGTTTTTTTAGGTTTTAGTTTTGTTCAAATCTTCTAATATATATATGAGAGGCTGAAACAGTTTAAAAACTTGCTTATTTGATTGTTTTTAACAAATGGATTTGTGGTTTTATTAACTTTTAATAACAAAACTCAGGAACAGAAACCCTGCAAGAATAATTTTTTCTTTGATCGCTTTGCTGTATCTGAGGGTAATGTCCTATATCAAATTAGATTCATTAAATACATTTTACTCTTGCCTTTATCAAAACTTTTTATGAAATCATCAGGGACTTGATTGTGTTGTTTTTTTATAATAATATCTAATGCTTCATCAATGGAATTTACTAAAAAGCTATTTGATAATTGAAGCAATTCCCCTAAGCCTGCTTTGTTGTAACCTATCACATTTGTGTCAACCAAAATACTCTCATGGGCTAATCGATTCCAGCCTTCATTCAATTGCGTAAAGGCAATGGTATATTCACTTCTAGCCATGCATTGCAAATAACTCTCAAAGCTTTCAAAATGCTTGATTGTGAAATACTGCTCTTGCTTGGCTTGTGAAGCATCCAAGGAGCTGAAGTAACAAGTGAAACCATTTTGGTGTAGTTTCTCTGCTAATTGAAAAATGGCAGGGTCATTTTTAGGATGCCATTGCCCTAAGTGAATTTGATTATGCTTTTGCTTTGTTTGAAATGCTTTGTAAAATTGGTTATCAAACAAATTAGGGAAATAGCTGACTTTGTTTTTGTGATTGATTTTTTGGTTAAAGAAATCAACCCAAAAATGTGCACCTGTGATAATCTGAACATCTTTTAGATGAAAATTTCTAAGTATCCAAAAAAAACATTGGTAATAGCATTTTAAGGCAAATGACTTGGCTTCATTTTCATCATAATTGTGCCAAATAATCAACACCTTTCTATGGGTTAAAAGATTTCTGAGTATCGCAGGCATAGCCAATCTTGAAACCACTATATTTATATTTGCATGTGACTTTAGATTTGCCCAAAAGAATAAATATAGGTGTTGAAAAAAACTTTTATAAAATTTTTCTTTTCGAATGGAAAGGGCTTTGACTAGGAAATTTTCATTCTGGTAATGCTGACAAATTTCATCAAACAAATATTGCTCATAGCGATATCCACCTGTTTTGTGCAAGCCATGAGAAAGATATTTGATGGTAATTTTTTTCACCTTAAAAAGAGTTTTGAAACTATTTTTGACAACCATAGATGGCTAACAACTGTTTGTAAATAATCTCGTTGTTTTTGAAATTAATTTACACTTTTGCAGCGCTAACAAATTTAGTTTTTAAGAACTTATAATTGCAACATGACAAAGAATTTAGTAATAGTAGAGTCACCAGCGAAGGCGAAAACAATAGAGAAATTTTTGGGAAAAGATTTTACCGTTAGGTCATGCTATGGACATATCCGAGATTTAGCAAAAGGGGATGATGCCATAGATATAAAGAATAATTTTCAACCACATTACGAGATTAGTGAAGATAAGAAAGCCGTGGTTAGCGAACTTAAGAAATTAAGCAAGGAAGCCGAAATGGTTTGGTTGGCATCCGATGAGGACCGAGAGGGAGAAGCCATTAGTTGGCATCTAAGCGAGGCATTGGGATTGGATGCGAAAAAGACCAAGCGTATTGTTTTTCATGAAATTACCAAGCCTGCCATACTTAGAGCAGTTGAGAACCCAAGAAATATAGATAAGCATCTAGTAGATGCACAACAAGCCCGCAGGGTATTAGATAGATTGGTGGGTTTTGAATTAAGTCCTGTATTGTGGCGCAAAGTAAAACCAAGCCTTTCAGCCGGTCGTGTGCAATCGGTTGCCGTTCGTTTAATCGTTGATAGAGAGAGAGAAATCAACTCTTTCAATGTGACTTCGGCTTATAAAATTGTTGCCAAGTTCAACGTGGGTGGCAAGACCATGGAAGGTGAATTAGGAAAAAGATTTGCTACAGAAGAAGAAGCACAAGCCTTTTTAGAGAAATGTAAAGGTGCTGATTTTACCATCAAAAATTTGGAAGTAAAACCAGCTGAAAAGTCACCTGCACCGCCTTTTACAACCTCAACCTTACAACAAGAAGCAAGTAGAAAATTAGGATATGGTGTAACCACCACCATGAGCATTGCTCAAAAATTATACGAACATGGATTCATTACTTATATGCGTACCGACTCGGTAAACTTAAGTGAGTTGGCCATTACCAATGCCAAAGAAACCATCACCCAAAACTATGGTGGTAACTACAGCAATCCACGCAGATACACGACCAAAAACGACAGTGCACAAGAAGCGCATGAGGCCATTCGTCCCACCTATTTTGAAAATAATGAAGTAGAAGGCACACCTCAAGAAAAACGTTTATATGATTTGATAAGGAAACGCGCCATTGCCAGTCAAATGAGCAAAGCGCAATTGGAAAGAACCATTGCAACTATAACCATTAGCACCTTGCCTGAAGTGCTTGTTGCCACAGGTGAAGTATTAAAGTTTGACGGATTTTTGAAAGTGTATTTAGAAAGCACTGATGAAGATGGAGATGAAGAGAACAGCAAAATGTTACCTCCTTTAAAAGTAGGTGAGAACTTACTTTTGAACGAAATTGAAGCTACACAAAGATATACCAAAGCCTCAGCAAGATACACTGAAGCAAGTTTGGTGAAGAAGCTTGAAGAATTAGGTATTGGTCGCCCTTCAACCTATGCGCCAACCATTGGCACTGTTCAAAAACGTGGTTATGTAATTAAAGAAGATAGAGACGGGAAAGAAAGAAATTTCACTGTGCTTACTTTGGCTAAAAACGAAATTAAGAAGGAAGTAAAAACAGAGAAATACGGTACAGAAAAATCAAAACTTTTCCCAAGTGATATTGGCATGGTGGTTACAGATTTCTTAACTAAGCACTTTGAAAATATCATGGACTATAACTTTACAGCCAGTGTAGAGGAGGAGTTTGATAAGATAGCCCGCGGTCAATTGGTGTGGAATAAGATGATAGAGAAATTCTATTCACCCTTCCATAGCGAAGTAACCAAGACCAACGAAACAGCAGAACGTCAAAATGCTGAAAGGCTTTTGGGTGTTGATCCTGTTACAGGTAAAAACGTAAGTGTAAGGGTTGGTCGTTATGGACCATTTGCACAAATAGGTGAAAATGCTACAGATGAGAACCCTGAAAAACCAAGATACGCAAGCCTTCGAAGTGGTCAGTTAACCGAAACCATCACCTTAGATGAAGCACTTGAATTATTCAAATTGCCTCGCATTGTAGGGCAATATGAAGATAAAGATATCAAAGCATCAATTGGTAAGTTTGGACCTTATTTGATACACGACAGCAAGTTTGTGAGTATACCTAAAACAGATGATGTGTTCTCCATTGATTTAGATAGAGCCATTGTCTTGATAGATGAGAAGCGAATAGTCGAGGCTAATAAATTGGCCAAAGTATTTCCTGAAGATGAAAACCTAAAAGTATTGAATGGCCGCTGGGGTATCTATTTGGCTTATGGAAAAGACAATTACAAATTGCCTAAAGGATCTAAAGTGGAAGACATCACTTTTGAATCGGCAATGAAATTGGTGAAAGTGCCAAGTGCATCCAAAGCAGCCAATAAAATAGCTCCTAAAAAAGTAGCGGCCAAGAAAACCGCAGTTAAGAAAACGGCTGCGAAAAAAACTGCTGCAAAGAAGACAGCTGCCAAAAAATCTGCTAAGAAATAGTTTTATATTGCACCTATAAAAATTCAAATCAGACTTGAATTCAACAGAGCTTATATCACTTATTGCCTTATTGGAAGATGATGACCGAGAGATTGTAAACCATGTTGAGAGCAAATTGCTCGAGCTTGGTTCAGAGGTTATTCCAGTTCTCTAAAATCAATGGGAGTTTAGCAAAGATGCCATTCACCAACAAAGGATTGAGAATGTTATACATCGCATACAATTCCGTAAATTAAGAGAGGAGTTTAAAGTTTGGCTGCATAGTGAAGATCAAGACCTTTTACATGGTGTTTATCTCATTGCCAAATACCGATTTCCAACATTAGATAAACAAGCTTTATCAAACGAGATTGATAAAATCCGCATGGATATTTGGCTTGAAATGCAGTATGATTTCACACCTTTTGAAAAGATCCGCCTCATAAATTATGTGATATATCAGGTAAATGCCTATAAAGGCAATACAGAGAACTACCACGACCCTTCTAATTCATTTATCAATCAAGTTTTAGAATCAAAGAGGGGCAATCCCATTATGTTGGCGGTGGTGTATATGCTAGTGGCGCAGAGACTAAATTTACCCATATTTGGTGTAAACTTACCACAACATTTTGTATTGGCTTATAAAGAAGTTGAGGCAGATCCAGACTTAAACAATCGATTTAACCAAATACAAAAATCCCTCAATCCTAAAGAAGGAACGGTATTGTTTTATATCAATGCATTCAATGGAGGAGCTATTTTTTCAAAGCTTAATTTAGAGCAATTCCTTAAACAAATATCCATTGAAGCCAAAGTTGAATTCTTTGAGCCCTGTTGCAATTTGGATATCGTAAAAAGGGTGTTGCGTAACCTAACTGGTGCCTACGAAAAGCTAAATGAAACTATTAAGCAAAAAGAAATTCAAGAACTGTTGTTCTTGCTAGGTGAGCCCGATATTAGTCATTTTGATAACATCACGAGTGTGGATGATTATCCCAATGAGGAAGAATAATGCAAAATACGGATTGACAAAAATACGCTATTAATATAGAAGCTTTAAAGTATTTCCAAAACCTTTTCGGGTGGGCGGCCAATCACGGCTTTGTTGCCATTCACAATAATGGGTCTTTCAATCAATATAGGGTTTTTAGCCATCAATTCTATCCATTCATCATCACTTAGGTTTATTTCTTTATAGTTATCTTTATAAAGGTTTTCACTTTTTCTGAGCAGCTCAAGAGGTTTCATTTTTAGCTTTTTCAAAAGGGTCTTTATTTGTTTTTCTGTTGGAGGATTTTTGAGATAGTCTATTACTTTAATTTCAATATTTTGTTGGGTTAATAGGGCAAGCGAGTCACGGCTTTTGCTGCATCTATTGTTGTGGTATATGCTTATCATTAGGTATAATGGATGGGTAATATAGGTTGTTTTTTAGTTTTTAGTTTGGAAAGTGATTTGGAATAATAATCAATAAAGCTAAATATAAAAGTTTTAAACTTTTGTTATTTATCCTTCCAAGTCACGCTGCGCTTAAGACTTGAAAGAGCGGTGCTTAAGACTTGAAAGAGCGGTGTCATTGTCAAGCTGTCTTTTTTGTTTTTTTCGGTTTCTCTTTTGTAAAAAGGTCTGCCGTATATTTTTCGTAAAGTTCAAACAAAAATACCATTCTGTTGGCTTCACTTGTAAATGCTTGTGGTCTGTAAGCCAAGTCCACTGCTTTGTCTAACTCGTTGTGTGCTTTTACCAATATTGGTGGCATTGTTAATGGGTCGTAAAGGTCGGCAAGTGAACTGTTGGGAAATTGCAGTCTTGCGTCTAATACTTTTTGTGATGCTGTTTCTATGGATTTTATTTGTTTCTCGTTTGGATTGTCTGGCCAAGGATAGTTGTTGTAAACAATATCTTTTGAGTAACGATAGTCACTTTTCAAACGACCGCAAATGTGTTTAACCCAAGTCATATGCATGGCTGACATTAATACCCCAAAGTGAAATAGATTTGCATCAGAAATAATATAAACGCTATTACTTGGAATATAATCTTTATTTAAAAATGCAAAAGGAATATATTTTCTGTTTTCTGAGGTTGTTGCAGGAATTACAATAAATGTTTCAGGATTTTTTAAATCTCTAAATTGAAATGGGCGTTCAGCAAGTTTTCTTGTGTCGGCAAAAGAACTATTCAATCTATTTTCCTTGCAATTTTTTATTCTTTCCTGTAGAATAGGAAGCTCTCTAATTTCATTAAATGAATCAACTATCCAAAAACAATATCGATTAATTCCATTTAAGAATTCTCGACCACTTACCAAGTTTTTAATAAATTTCTTCCCTTTTGGCTCTTTTAATAAATATTCGATTTTTTCTTCTTCCGATAAAATTAAAAAGCCACCATCAGTTGGTTGATTTCCTTTAAATATTTGAGGAACATTACAAATTGGATTAGATTTCTTGTCTATTAAAATGTCTTTGCCTTCTATTAAATAAGGATTGATATTTTTTACTTTTATTTCGTGGGCTTCACCTTTAATATCTTCATATTCAAAAATGCTCTTGTTTGCGGTGTCGTAGTTGGCGAAGCCAACTATCACACAATAAACGGCTGCATTTCCTTTTGCTTCGTTGCTCCATTTAAAAGTTCGATGTGCAAAGTGAATTTTGATTTTATATTTGTTGAGCATTTGCCCCCAAAGAATACTTGTTTGTTCTCCTTGAACAATGGAGTTTGTAGAAACAAAAGCTACTTTAATTTTTGAATTTAGAATGTATTTAGCTGCTTTTATATACCAACCTGTTACATAGTCTAAAACTCCGCTTCCTTGAATGTTGTCAAACTCTTTAACAATAGCATCTCGTTGTATTTGGCTCATAATATTTGAGCCAATGAAAGGAGGATTGCCCAGAATAAATGAAAGTTCATCTTTTGAAACCACTTCTTCCCATTCTGTTTCCAAAGCATCACCGTGAACAATTTTAGCTGCTTTTTTCAATGGCAAACGAACAAAGTATTGTCCAAACTCATTGCTTATTTGCATATTCATTTGGTGGTCTATAAGCCACATGGCAACTTCGGCTATTCTTGCAGGAAATTCTTCGTATTCTATTCCGCACATCATATCAACGTCCAATAACATAATATCACGAACGTCTAAAACTCCTTGACCTGATTTATGCGATGAACGTAAGACTTCTAACTCTAACAAACGTAGTTCGCGATATGTAATTACAAGGAAATTACCGCAACCACAAGCAGGGTCAAGAAATTTAAGTGTGCTTAATTTTTTATGAAATTCTTTTAGTTTAGGTGCTGAGGCTCTCGAAACATCAAATTCTTTCCAAAGGTCGTCTAAGAAAAGTGGTTTGATAAGTTTTAAAATATTGGTTTCGCTTGTGTAATGTGCTCCTAAGTTTCTGCGTTCCTTTGGGTTCATTACGCTTTGAAACATGGAGCCGAAAATTGCAGGCGATATTTGGCTCCAGTCAATGTAACAGCAGTCAAGCAAGGCTTGACGCATTTTTGTGTCGAAACTTGCCGTAGGCAAGTTTTCTTCAAAAAGTTTTCCGTTTACATAAGGAAAGTCGGCAAGTTGCTCGTCAAGATTTTTAAATCGGTTTTCTTTTGCTGTATTTAAAACTTGAAACAATTCTTGCAGTTTTGATGCAAGGTCGCTTCCATCTTCTGCTGTTCGTTGCTCTATATATTCTTGAAATTGTTGCTTGTTGAAAATGGTTGTGTCTTCGGCAAACAATAAAAATAAAATACGAACCAAGTAAACTTCTAAGGGATGTCCTGTATAACCAATTTCTTCAAGTCTGTCGTGAAGTTTACCCATTAACTCTGCTGCTTTAATGTTTGCAGGGTCTTGTTCTTTGTAAACCTTTTTTTGATAACCTAAAATATATCCGAAATGCTGAACATTATTTATAAGGTCGTTCAGTTTAAATTCAATGGTCTTATCTTCTTCAAGGTCGTAAAGTCTAAAATTTTCAAAGTCAGAAATGAGAATGTATTTCGGCAATTCATGTTGTTTTAGTCCGTGTGTGTAGTCTTTGGCTTGCTGATATGCTTTGTCAAGGTTTTTACCTCGACTTTTCATTTCAATTAAAATCGTTCCTTTCCAAAGCAGGTCAATGTAGCCGTCCTTGTCGTCCAATTTTTTTACTCTGTGTTCAAAGGTCGAAACACGTTTACTGCTAATACCAAACACGTTGAAAAACTCAACCAAAAATGGCTTTGCATCTGCTTCTTCGTTTGAAGTGTCAGCCCATTCCTTTGAGAAATTTAATGCTCTATCTTTTATTTCATTCCAGCTTAGTGCCATTCGTTTTTTCTATGTTTTGTCAGTTTATCGATGGTTGTTCTTTCTTCCTTTAAGCTTTCACCTAGCTTACTTATTGTGGAACAAAAAGTTCGACAAGCCATCCATTTTTACAAGGTTAGCAAACCATTTGTTCGTGTTATTTTTCAAATATATTTTATTGCAGTGCATATACAAACCACCAAGATAAAATAAATTAGGATGGCAAGTTCAGCTAAGCATAGGAGGTTTTTGGCTAAATAACATAAAAAATCTCCCTCCTCTGCGGAGTATGCTCTGCCATGTTTGGAATTTACTTATGCTTGGTGTTTTAGCGCAGCGTCATCCAATAGGTAAATAGCAGTTGGTGATAACGCAAAACTTAGGCAAATGAATAATAAATGCAATACAACAAGTTTGTTGTCATTAATTCATAAGTTTATATCTTTGCCATCAGTAATGAAATTCTACGATAAATATCCGCAACTAAAACAAAAAAAATTCTTGGCTCAAGTCTTGACCAAAACTGTGTTTTCAACGATGTCGTTGGAAAACCAGCAGGTGTCAATATCGAAAGTTGAAGAGATTGTGTTGTCTTTGTTAAAGGAGCAAGAGTTAAAAGGCAGTCAATTCTTTTCTAATCAAAGCCGTTAAAGGCTCAAAGTTTCCCTTGTCAGCCAACTTCATTGCATCAATATAATTTTTCCTACTGTTACCTTCTCTGTGATAAAGTTCAAGTGGTTTGTAACCAAATTTGAGTGCAACAATGTTCATTAAAATTCGCCCTGTCCTGCCGTTGCCCTTATTGAAAGGATGAATGCGAACAAACTCGTAGTGAGCAAAAGTCAGGCAGTCAACATGATCTTGTTTAGTTAAAGCGTTGCGAATTATGAAGTTTAGATTATCAATAAACTGATACATTAATTGTAATACTTTTGAAGGTTCAGGCGGAGTAAGTTGTCCAACTGTCACAGATGTTTTGCGCCAAGAGCCAGCCCAGAAGTATAGTTCTGAAAAAGCAATGCTGTGAATTTCTAAAAGTAACTTAGTAGAAATTTCTGTTTCGCTGTCCAACTCAAACACAAATAGTTCGGCCGATGCAATACCTTTTGCCTCATATTCGTTAATGAGGTTTTTATCAGTTAAGTCGAGTTTATTCTCATCAGGCGAGGGTGTCCAGTGAGTGCTATTGTCCATTTTTCAATGATATAATTATTATTAATCGAAGTAGTTACCAACTAATACCGATAACTTAGGTACAACCTTAATATCTATTAGGATCTATTACAAATGTATTGTAATGATGAATATATCCAACATAACTAGGCTGCTCTATAGCCACAAATCAACCCAAAATGTAATTTTAGTTGAAAACTTTTTTGGAACTTGCTACCTATCAAGGCTGCCTTTTTAATTTTTCAACATAACCATAAATTAATATGGGCAAAGCCTATTTTTGAGATTGAAAAATCGAAACCAAAACACGCTCAAACGAATTTATAGATAATGCAATTTTCTCATTTACATGTTCATACCCAGTTCTCTTTGCTTGATGGTGCTGCTGATATAAAAAAGCTATACAAAAAAGCCTTGGCCGACAATATGCCTGCCATTGCCATCACCGATCATGGGAATATGTATGGTGCATTTGAGTTTGTGGCCGAAGCCTATAAACACAAAAATGAGGATGGCAGCCTAAAGGTGAAACCCATTGTGGGCTGCGAGTTTTATGTGGTGACCGACCGTACTAAAAGGCAATTTACCAAAGACGATAAAGATGTGCGTTATCACCAACTCTTGTTGGCTAAAAA
>RGVD01000057.1 GCA_010027395.1 Bacteroidota bacterium | reverse complement strand
CCTAATGGCTGAGGTGTAGAATTAATTGTAATCGTATTATTAGAAACAACTAATTTATCATTAGCACCCGCAGAAACTGTAGTTGTACCATAGATATACATTGAAGTTACTATTTTAGAAAGCGCGTTGTTAGTTATAGTTAAGGTATCATTATCTGCACCTGAACTGATGATAGTAGTACCACCCACAAAAATACCAAAGTTAACTGCTGTACTGTTCACACCTGAAATATTCATGTTTTTCAAAGTGTTGTTAGTAGCACCTAAACCTAATCCTAAACTTGTTACTCTCAACACAGTAGCATAAGTGCTAGTATTGGTATTTTGAATAGATAAGTTGCGGCTTGCAGTTCCATTGCTAGAACCATCAATGGTGGTATAATCAGCACCATATAAATCAATAATTGATGTAGCTGAATTTCCAATAATTACTGGATTTGCACCAACAGCAGGCTTGATGGTTAAAGTGTTAGTTGCAGTTTGTCCCATATCACGAATGGTTATAGGGAAAATGGCTTCATACAAAGTACCATCATAACTTGATGATAACGTTAATGTAACAGCACCACTTAAAGCTTTACCTGCAGATAGGTTAGCAGTAGCAGTAGCACCTGTACCAGTTGCACTTGTAATAGTAACAGTTGGAGCTGAAGAGTATCCTGTACCTACAGCGGTAACTAAGATACGCGTAATTGCACCTCCAGAAACATAAGCAACAGCAGTTGCTCCAGTTCCACCACCACCTGTTATGGTAACAGTTGGCGCAGTCGAGTAACCACTACCACCGTTAGTTAAATAAATAGATTTGATTTGGTTTGGCACCACATCATTAAAAGCTTCGTTTAAAGAAACGTAAGTTGCACCTGAAGCAGGACCTGCAGCATTACCACCCACTACATAAGTACCATTCCAGAAAGAAAGAATAGTATATGTTTTGGGTGAAGTTGGATTTGCAGAGCATGCAGGAGGATTGGCACTAGTGCTACCTGTAGTACCAGCACCAGGCATAATTGTAACATTGTTGATTGAACTGTTATCTTGTGCAGCAACGTAATATGATATTAAATCACTTGTTGAACCACCGCCAAATGTAAAGGTATAGGTAGAACCACTCACCCAAGTACCGGTAACAGCTGTATATGTTGAGCTATTTTGATTTTTCCAATACAAGGTAGGCATACCTACACCTGAAGTTGGCACACCACTCTTATCAAAAATATTGGCTGTTAAGGTAACAGGCGCAGTACTTGTTGTATTGGCTATTGGTATGAAAGAGATAGCAGGACCTGAATTATCAGCACCAACTAAATCCATTTCTTGAGCTCCCATATCTGGAGCGGTACCGCCACCATTTACTTGAGCTGATAATGGATACGATGCACGAGCAGCATCTGTTGCGTAATCATCGTTAAAACCTGTGATGGCAGCTGCACCACTTTCTACTTGTGAAGCAACATTTGGATTTAATTTAAGAAAATTAGCTCCGTTGGCTGAAGATGAATTTAAAAAGGTTAAGTTTTCACTCACAGATAATCCTTCTCTAGGACTAACATAACTTTGGTAATCTGAACCTGTTAAAGCTGTGTTGGCACCATCATTATAAATACCAGTAGCACATTCAAATGCATTTGCATTTGATAAACTATCAAAATTGGTTACATCAGTAGAACTTCTTCTGAAAGCATAAGAAGTACCTGTACCTGTTGGTGTCACTCTATTTACGATAATGTTGTTTCTTAAAGACAACTTACCAGTTGTGAAAGTTGAATTGGTTGTATGCCAAATACCATAAGCACCAAAGTTAGCACCTGTAGAAGTTGAGCCTAAGAAAATGGTATTATAATAAACGTTTAATGAGGTAAGCGCTGTGGTTGATGTAATGTTGATACCATACAAAGAAGCTTGCGCTGCTGTAGCACTTGATACACCTGTTAAAGTTGTATTGTGCATTAATAAGTTATTATAAAAATTTGTAACCGTACCACCAGCAAGTGTAACTAAGTTTATTTTAGTATTTGCACCTGTTGTGCTAGCACTTAGGTTGTAAATTTTATTTCTATAGATATTATTCAAAGTACCACCAGCTACATATATACCATGTATGGTAGCACTACCTGTACTAGCTCCTGTTGAAACATTGGTTATTTCGTTATCGCGAATAGCATTAACTGTGGAGGTTCCTCCCACATAAATCACATAAATTGTTGGGCCACTGGTAGCTGAACTACCAGCAGTGGCGCTGATGTTAGCAAAAGTATTTTTATAAACATTAAATGCTACAGGTGTTGCATTTGCGCAGTTGATCCCATAAATATTTGGACTTAAAGTATATGTTGAACTTAAATTAAAATAATTACTAGTATCGTATTGTGTGCCATAGTAATGATAGATACCATAGATTGTACTTAGATAGCCATTACAAGTGAAACTGTTATCTGTAAAGTATTTTAAAGTATTTAAACTTGATCCATCAGTACTATAAATACCATAAAATGCACCTGCTGTAGCTTGGTTAGGTCCAGTAAAATTGATTGTATTGTTATAATATTTTATAAGTGTAGAAGTAGTTAATGAAGAACCTCCATAAATACCGTACATACCGCCTCCGTTAGTCACTCCACCACTTTTATCAACTGTAAAATTATTGTTTTCAACTGTACAACGGTATTTTGTAGTAGGAATATAAACGCAATACACATAGCCCGTTCCATATAACTTACCATTTCTACCAGTGGTAAAAGTATTATTACCTACATAACAAGTACTATCCGTTGCACCACTTAACATAAATGCATAATAATAACTAGAAGAAGCATACGTTCCATTTCCTGAAGGGGTGTTTTCATTTACTAAAAACACATTTCCATTTCCAGGAGTAGAGTTACCAATTGTTTTGGAGTAAGTTGAATTATTAGCGTAATAAGCATAAGTATATCCACTTGATGTTACAGTGTTACCAGAGGTTGCAGTTGCAGTCTTGATATTAGTAACTGAATCACCGAGCACAGTTACTGTTGCATTTGTGCTACCTGGCACATATATACCATAATTGTATCCTGAGTGGGTAAATGATGCCGTTGTTGCATTCATTGTTTGGTTAAAGTTTACCACATTGTAATTAATGGTAGCACCTGCACAAGGATAATTTGCTTTAATACCATAATCAGCGGAAGTATTAGTAGTAATCGAGGTATGATTTAGATTAATCTTGTTATTATTACAAGTAATTGTTGTAGTAGGAATACCAGAACCAAAATCAATACCATTCATTGAAGTGGTAGAAGTTTGAGTTAAGGTGATAGTATTGTCACTAATATTAGAAGTAGTAGTAGGAACGGCCGTTGTTGGAGCGGTTCCAAACGTGTTATACACACCACCACTTGCTAAAGTTAAACCCGCTTTATTTTGAATTGTGTTAAATCTAACGTTACATCCTAACACAGCATTTCTGAAATATACGCCAGCTAAAATTGAACCAGAATAACCATTCCAAGATAAATCACTGGCTGTGTTTGAAACACCAAAGGTGATGTTATTACCTGTAGATGATGAAGTACCACCTATATCATTTCCTAACTCATAAACCGTTGCAGTTTGAGCAGGGCTTAAGAAGTAGATACCATGAGCCACACCAGAAATTGTATTACTATAAATTTTATTATTTGAATTACATCCAGCTGCTGAAGTAGCAGCTCTAAGCGTTGCTGGCACACCGAATGCAGAGTTACTTGAAGAAAAAATACCAATCGCATTGCGATAAGTAGCAGTACCATTACTCATTACAATGGTGTTGTTTTGTATGGTATTGTTACGAGATCCATTGGTAGTTGAAGAAGCAAATAAGGCAATACCAAACTCAGTCATTTTTTGAGTTGCTAATGCAGCTTCAACAGTGTTAGAGGTATTTTCTTTGATTGTAAAATTTTGAATGGTAACATAACGTGCACCTATCAATTTAATTACAGCATCAGCTTGTCCAGTTGCAGCTCCACCTGCCGTAGCAATGGCTGGAGCAAAAATGGTAGCACCTCCACCATCAATCACTACATAATTTGCAGCAGTTGAAAGTGAATCGAAAATTTGAAATCCACCCGCAGGGGCAGTTTCAGATGAACCCGAACAAGTAAAGGTAACAGGACCCGAAAACGAAGTTACCGCTTTCAAATCTGTTAATGCGCTTGCAAGAGATGAGTAAGATGAGGCCAAGTTAGGAAGTGTGTTTCCCGAGTTGGTTACCGTGACTGTCAACTGCGCTTGAGCACGCGACAATCCTGCACTAAGAGCAATTAAAAAGAACAGCATTTTGGCTGTCATTTTAAATTGTCTTTTAAACATTTGTAATTGTTTAAATTGATTCATATTTGGTTGATTTAGTTGTTTTAATTTTTTGGAAATATTGAAAACAAAAAGATTAAATGCAAGTAGAATTATAACTACAGCTAAATTTCGCTAAAATTATTGTAATAGTTATCCTACACCTTTTATAAATTTTGCTTGAATCATGTGTTATCAAAATATGAAATTACGGGTTAAGAATAATCATACTTACTGACTATAAGGTAGTTTAATGTGCATATACTAGTGATACTTGTTTGTAGTGGTTAATGTAAAATTGTAAATAAATTTTACATTAAATAATTTTAATTTAACAAATATCTTACTATATAAACGACATTCAAGGCAGGCTAAACCTGCTAAATTTGTTTTAATACATTCTTTTTAATTAAGATTGCGGCATTATACTTAACAATTATGCCACTCACCTATCACATTCTCATAGCAGATGACCATTCTATCATCAGAAGAGGTTTAAAATTCATACTAGATGCGCATTTTACGGGATGTTATGTAAATGAGGCTGGCACTATTAAAGACGTGAAGAACTTGTTAAGCTCATTTACTTTTTCACATCTTATTTTTGATATGCAAATGTTAGATGATAATATTATTGAGCATTTACCTGAAATAAAAAAACAATACCCACTTATACCTATTCTTATATACACCATGAGTCCTGAAGAAATATATGGCAAAAGAATGCTGGATATGGGAGCAACAGGCTTTTTAAGTAAACAGAGCAGCGAAACAGAGGTGATAGAAGCACTGGATATGTTCTTAAAAGGTAAAACATACATAAGCAAAGAATTGAAAGAAAAAATAATTAAAGATGATTTCAAATTCAATTCTGAAAGTCCGATAGAGAGCTTGTCGGATAGAGAGCTCATTGTGATGAACTACATATTGAAAGGAATAGGTGTTAAAGAAATCTCATTAAAACTTGACTTAAAACCAACCACCATAGCCACCTATAAAGCTAGAATATTCAACAAGCTTGGGGTTTCGAATATAATGGATATGAGAAATGTGTTGGATGTATATAAGTTTACTAGTAGTTAAAGTATGAGCTTCAAACAATTCATATTTTTCATTCTATCAATACTTAGTTTAGGTAAATTATTTGCCCAAGAGAATTTTGTAATAAAGCAATTCAATTCAACCAATGGATTGCCTCAAAATAGTATCAATGGTATGCAAATGGATGAGCACGGTTTTATGTGGCTTGCTACCGAAGGGGGCATAGTTAAATATGATGGTAACAAGTTTAAAACATATAAGGAATGTAGAGGAAAACCTATTGAATCGGATCGAATAAAAGGACTATCCAAAACCTTTAATAACGAAATCATAGCATACGATATCTTTGGGAGGATTTATAAAATAAAGGATAATGAACTAGATTTAATCGATAAAAATAAAACCCTATATCTTATGGGGGCCCTACCAAATATCAATGTTATAAAACACCTTCGAAGCATCTCTGAAAAGCAAGGTAATGAATGGCTTTATTTTCAATACCCATTGAATGTTTTTCCTGTATCAGAAAAAAAATTCGTAATACTAGGAAAGGGTGTATTTTATCTTTATGAAGACACTACATTCATTTCATTTATTCCAACAAAGGGCCTACGAATAAGTCAAACTTTTTTCATGAATGGCACTATATTTTTTTTCGATAACAAGAGAAATATTTATAAAGTAAATATCGACAACAACAACATTGAAAAAATAGAAATGTCAGGTGACATTTTACGAAATGAGTTTTACACAAAAACTAAAACGATTGAAAAAATTCATTGGAAGATTTCTGACAACAATGTTTTTACAAGATTGGGAGAGAAACTCTACAAGTTATCATTAAAAGATAATAAAATAAACAGTCAACAAGTGATTGACAAATTACCTGAAAAATGTATTATTAATGAAATATTATATAACGATATTAATAAAGCCTATTATATTGGAACTGATACTAGGGGACTTTTTACATTTAAGCAAAAGGAAATTCTTACCCTAACCTATAACGATAATAATAATACATCAATAAGTAACTCCTATTATGCCCAAGTTGCCCTTGATAGCGCTAGTATCTTGACCTATAACCTAAGAAAATTCACACTCAAAGAAGTTACGGATTATAAATTTACAGACAAGATCTTAAATACGGAGGGGATCTTAAAAGATAAACAAGGTAATATTTGGTATGGGTTGAATGAGAAAATCTATCGTTATGATGTAAAAGCAAAAAAACATATTTATATTCCGTCTGATGCTCATGCCCTAATAACAAGTTTCTTAGAAGATGGTGATACCACCTGGGTGGGAACACCCAAAAACTTTGGGTATGTTTACAAAGATGTTTATTACAAAACCTATGAAGAAATCATCCCTTATGGTGAAAACTCGACACCATTTTGCATAATAAAAAACAAGGAAAAGAATATATGGATGGCCACTTGTAGTGGTATTATTTCAGTTCCCTTAATGGATAAAAACGCTAAGCCAAAAATACTCCTTAAAAACTACTGCGTTCGTAATTTATTTATCTATCAAGATAAAGTTTTTATAGGCACCTATGGCTACGGGTATTTGGTATACCAAAATGGAAAATTCACACAAATGCCAATGGATGCAAACAACTGTTTAAAATCCGTTCATGGCTTTATTTTAGATGATAGCAACAATGTTTGGATGAGTACAAACAGAGGTATTTTTAAAACCCATATTAACGAAATTAATTCATACCTATCTGATACAACAAGGAACATTTATTATAGTTATTTTGGTCAAGAGGATGGCCTCGAAAATATTGAGTTTAATGGTGGTTGCGACCCGAATTGTATAAAACTTAAAAATGGATATTTTTCATTTTCAAGTATGGAAGGATTGGTTTGGTTAAACCCATTAAAAGTAAACGACCCATTACCTAAAAGTGAAATATTTATTGACGATATCGTATCTGATAAAAAAATAATTTATGAAAGGGCAAACCTTGTTTTTCCATCGGATTTTAATGAAATTATTTTCAATATTTCTAGCCCTTATTGGGGAAATAATGCTAACTTACAATTTGAATATAACTTAGAAGGACTTAACAGTACATGGCTACTTTTGAGCAATAACAATTTAAGTATTTCATACCCTAATTTACCTTCAGGAAAATACATATTACACATTAGAAAAAAAGCAGGTAAGGGATATAACAATTATGTAATTAAAAACATTCCTTTTCAAATTCAAAAGAGAATATACGAGGAGCTTTGGTTCATACTCATGTGCAGCGGCATAGCCATTCTCCTCATTATATTTATTGTTAGGTCATTTTCCTATAGAGTTAGGCAAAGAAATTTTCAACTCGAAAAAACAATACAAAGTAGAATTAGCGAATTAGTGGAATTAAATAAGGAATTATATGCGTCTGAGAAAAAGCTAAAACAATCTGTAGATATAAAAAACATGCTTATTAGCATTATTTCTCATGATATCATTACTCCTTTGAGATTTATTTCCATCACCGCTAAGAATGCTTTTAAAGGTAAGAATATGTTGAATATGGACTTTATTAAGGACATTCAAACAACATCTGACAAATTGCACCACAATGCGCAAAATATTTTGAATTGGATTCGCTATCAAAACAACTTAATTAAAGTAAGTAAAGAATCTGTAGCAGTAAACCCATTGGTGGAAGATCAGTTGGATTTAATAGCTGAAATGACTGCTCAAAAACGCAATACGTTTATAAACGACATTTCATATGATGATGTTATTTTCACTGATGCTACTATCATCAATATTATCATACAAAATATCTTTTCAAATGCTAACAAATATTGCCAAGACAC
This sequence comes from Bacteroidota bacterium, assembly GCA_010027395.1. Taxonomy (GTDB): domain Bacteria; phylum Bacteroidota; class Bacteroidia; order UKL13-3; family UKL13-3; genus RGVD01. The sequence continues at coordinate 4,119 of RGVD01000057.1, read as the reverse complement.
AACTATAAAAATTACGGGTGAAAACATAGGCGATAAATACCACCTTCATATAGATGACAATGGACCCGGAATGAGCAAGGAAAACCTTATGCGGATTAAAGAAATTAAAGCATTGCGAAGCGTTGAAGTGCTTAGCAATCGAAGTGGTATTGGTTACATCATCATAGTGGAATTACTTGAGCTATTAAATAGTAAAATTAAAATAGAAAGTGAAGAAGGAAAGGGTACGAAGATTACGTTGATATTGTAAAATACCTACTCAATCAAATGCCATAAGCTAGCCATATAGCTTGGGTCTTTTATCTTTTCTTCTGCACCATCAGCAATAATTTTTTCGAGTAAAACATCATTTTTCTTTCCTTGATCCAAAGCGTATTTATATGGGCTTAAGCTAAAAGTAGTAAGTTCATATTGCGATTTAAATTTATTAGGATAGAACTCTGTTAAATCATGCTCAATATGCTTTTTATGTAAGAAATGTTTATCCCCCACCTTATCTGCCATTTCATAATAATTTTGAATGGCTAAATCGGCAATGGCATCTGCGTTTGGCTTGCGAAGACTTTGGTATTCGGCAAAAATTTTATTCCAATCAGTACCATATTTTTCAATGCAGTCATCCATTACCGTGCAATCTTCAAAACTGCAATTCATACCTTGCCCATAAAAGGGAACTATCGCATGAGCAGCATCACCAAGCAATGCCACCTTATCACTTTTCACCCAAGGAAAACAGCGCACCGTAACCAAGGATGAAGTTGGGTTGGCAAAAAAATCTGGCAACAAACCTGGCATCATATCATAAGCATCAGGCATCTCTTCTTTAAAAAATGCCGTTACTTGTTCTTCCGTTTTCAAATTAGCAAAGCTATTTTCACCTTCGAAAGGCATAAACAAGGTACAGGTAAAATCACCTGAAGGATTGGGTAATGCTATCATCATAAATGAACCTCTTGGCCAAATATGCAAAGCATTTTTCTCCATTAAAAATTTGCCAGCATCTCCAGCAGGAATGGATAATTCTTTATAACCTACATGCAAATAACTTTGCGAATAATTAAACCTATCGCTAATCTGCATCTTACCTCTAGTAGCTGCAAAAGCGCCATCCGTTCCCATGATTCTATCGCTTGAAAATGTTTTGTGAGTACCATCTTCCAATTCGAAAGTTGAAATGCAATTGTCGGTATCCACATCTACGCAACGTGCATTAAAATGCAGGTTGATATTGCTATACTCATCTGCCAATTCAATTAACTTCTGATTCAATCTTCCACGCGAAACAGAGTTAATGGCTTGTCCATTTTTACCATAAGGATGATAAGCCAACTCGCCTGTTTTGCTATGCATCATTCTACCCGTCATGGGTATGGCATCTTTCAATACTTCTTCATCTAAACCAATACGTTTTAGGGCATTCAAACCTCTATCAGATAAAGCCAAATTAATTGAACGACCTTGGTATACTTTACTGGTTCGCATATCAGGTCTTCGCTCAAATAGATTAATATCAAAACCGCGCTTAGCCATATAAATTGCTAGTAAGCTTCCTGAAAGGCCACCTCCTATGATGTTAATTTTTTGTGTCATGTTAAAGTTCTTGTTCTAATTTTTTGTGATGTAACAGTTTGTTTATTCTGCCTATGGTTGGTATAATTAAAGACCATTCGTTGAGCGTTTGGTGATAACACTAAATGCAGGCAAAATTTTTTCTGACATATTTTTATTTATAATATTGTTTAATTATTTCTCCAATTCTAAAAACATCTTCAAAGGAGTTATACATAGGCACAGGGCTCATGCGTATAACATCAGGTTCGCGCCAATCAGGCCAAATATTGTTTTCGTATAAATAATCAAATAGCTTTTTACCATTCTCATTTACGATAATAGATAATTGACAACCTCTATCTTTTGCATCTGAAGGAGTGATAATTTTGAATTTAGAATTCTGACCCACGCTAACAGTATTGATTTCATTTAAAATAAACTCCAAATACCCTGTTAGCAATTCACTTTTCTTTCTCAAGTTTTCAATTCCTGCCTCATCAAACAACTCAAGAGAAGCTTTGTGAATAGCCATTGGAAATACTTGCGCATTGCTCAATTGCCAACCTGCAGCGCCTTCCATAGGTTTAAATCCTTTTTTCATCAAAAAACGCTCTTCTTCATTATGTCCCCACCAACCGGCAAACCTATTAAGTTCGGGTTTGTTAGCATGTCGCTCATGCACAAAAACACCTGAGGTGCCACCAGGTCCAGAATTTAAATATTTATAGGTACACCACACAGCAAAATCCACATCCCAATCATGCAATTGTAAATGCAGATTGCCCGCAGCATGAGCCAAGTCAAAACCAGCCATAGCACCTATTTCATGTGCTGTTTTGGTGATAGCTGCCATATCAAAAGCTTGTCCGGTGTAGTAATTCACACCACCCATCATAATCATAGCTAGATCATCCTTATGTTCTTGAATTTTGGCTGTAATGTCTTCAGTCCTCAATGTATATTCGCCATCACGAGGTATCAATTCAATAATGGCATCATCTGGATTATATCCATGAAACTTAACTTGCGATTCCATGGCATATTGGTCGCTGGGAAAGGCAGAAACCTCCATCATGATTTTGTATCTTTTTGCAGTGGGGCGGTAAAAACTCACCATCATCAAATGAAGGTTGGTCGTTAAATTATTCATTATTACCACTTCTTTAGGTTCGGCACCCACCACTTTTGCAGCTTTTTCTGTGAGAAAATGGTGGTAGAATTTCCAGGGGTTTTTGGCCTGAAAATGTCCTTCAACACCTAATTTGGCCCAATCTTCAAACTCTTGCTGCACCGCAGCTTGAGCACTTTTAGGTTGAAGTCCCAAGGAGTTACCGCATAAATAAATAACAGGCTTATAGTTGTGCTGAGGCAAATAAAATTTATCTCTGAAATGAGCAAGTGTGTCTTGCTTATCTAGATTTTGTGCAAATGCGAGGCTGTTCTCAAAAATCATGGTAAAAAATTATGGAAGCAATTTTACACGATTTTTATCTTATAAAATTATGATTTATTTAATTAAATCCCAAGTATGGTCGCCAAGCAATTTAATTGAGGCTACGTGTTTTCCCATAGTCTTACTCCTACCCCATTCACTTGGTCCAATTAAACTCATTTTGAAATGGTCATCTTGCTCGTAAAGGTGATAGATTTGTCCTATAATGGGGGTGAATTTCATATCCGATTCATAAATTCTTTCAGAAACGCTCAGCCTATTTTCTATCTCTCGCACTTGTTGCATGATCAAATCGGCTTGTTTTTTTAGCATACCGATTTCCTGCTCAGCATAATGGTGCATAGCCACCACTGCATTCGCTTTTATTTCACTTTTATCCTCCGGCCTTATAACGGGAGACCCAAGGCTAAGAGGAATAGGAGAAAGGCTTGCAGAGCCAATATAACTGCCATCTTCATCAAATTGAACTTTATCTTCGTTTGTCATAGTATAATATTGTAACCGAAATGTAGAATAAAAGTTTTCTAATAAAACTATATGAGCAAATTTTAGTTAGTTTTGTAATAAAATGAATCTAAAAGTAGAAATCGATAACAATTCAGGATTTTGTTTTGGGGTAGTATTTGCTATCCAAATGGCAGAAGGCATTCTTGAGGCTGAAGGAAAACTATACTGTCTGGGTGATATAGTGCACAATGATGAAGAAGTGTCACGATTGAAAGCAAAGGGATTGCAAATCATCGACCACGATGATTTAAAAAACATTCATGGCGAAAAGGTGCTTATTCGAGCGCATGGAGAGCCACCTGAAACCTACAAAATTGCTCTAGACAATCATATTGAATTGGTAGACGCAAGTTGCCCAGTTGTGTTGAAGTTGCAAAATAGGGTCCGTCAAGCATACAATGAAGATGAAAAAATCATGATTTTTGGTAAACATGGTCATGCTGAAGTAAAGGGATTAGCAGGACAGACCAATGGTGAGGCTATTGTGATAGAAACATTTGATGAATTAGATAACTACGAATTACCAAAAAACCTTAAATTATTTAGCCAAACAACCAAAAGCACCAAAAAACTATTTGGTTTGAAAGCAGAACTTGAAAGCCGAGGTA
>RGVD01000056.1 GCA_010027395.1 Bacteroidota bacterium | reverse complement strand
TATATGTATATACATATATTTGCATTGTAGTAATTGTTTAATTATAAATTACACATGACATTAGAAGAAGAAATAAAACAAACTAAGTTTAAAAGTCAGACTCAAAAAGCGATCATAAACATATTGTTTACGGCAGGTTGGATTGGAAATGACCATCATCGATTCTTTAAGAAATACGAAATATCTTCACAACAATTCAATATTCTCAGAATTCTAAGAGGTCAGAATGAAAACCCTGCTTCAATGGGCTTGCTTCAAGGGCGTATGTTAGATAGAATGTCGAATGCATCAAGACTTGTTGAAAAACTAAAACAAAAAGGCTTGGTGGATAGGAGAGAATGTAAAATTGATAGGAGGCAAGTAGATGTTTTTATTACTCGTAAAGGATTAGATTTATTAGATGAGATAGGTTCTAGACTTGATGATAACTTAGTTGAAAACATTACCAATGAAGAGGCAATAAACTTAAATAAAATACTCGATAAACTTAGAGGATAATAAAAATTAAAAACCAAATAATAACATGAAAAAAACAATTGCATTAGCAGCTATCGCTTTGTTTAGCTTTACTGCTTTCGCTGGACAACCAGCAAAAACAAAAAAAACAACTGAAGATACTTACAAAGTAAGTGTCGAAAAATCAACTTTTAAATGGAAAGCTAAAAAGGTAACTGGCGAGCATTCAGGTGATGCTAAGTTCTCAACTGGAACAGTTGTAGTTAACGGTAATAACTTAGTAGGTGGAACTGTGGAAGTAGACATGACTACTATCAATACTACAGATTTACAAGGTGAATACCAAGGTAAGTTGAATGGTCACTTAAAGGGTGATGATTTCTTTGCAGTAGAAAAATTCAAAACAGCTACTTTGAAAATTAAGTCTGCATCAGCAATTAAAGATGCAATCATAGGTTCAAACAATTACACTGTAACAGCTGATCTAACTATCAAAGGTATTACAAAAGAAATTATTTTCCCTGCTATGGTTGTTGTGTCAAAAGAACAAGTTATGACAAAAGCTGAATTTGATATCGATAGAACTAACTACGATATTAAGTATAACTCGGGCAAATTTTTTGCTAGTATTGGAGACAAAGCTATCATGGATAATTTTACAATTACAGTGCGTTTGATTGCTACAAAATAATAAATATAAAATTAGTTAAAAGGGCGGAAACCATTGGTTTTCGCCCTTTTTTATTTGTTAAGTTCGAAATGTATTTGAGTTAGAATCAAACCGCATGCAGGAACCGATTGGCCTGCTTCACTTCTGTTCTTACTTTCAATAATGTTTCTTACATCTTGGATGGATATCTTTCCATAACCCACATCTAACAACGTTCCTACAATAGCCCTCACCATATTACGCAGAAACCTATCAGCCCTGATGGTAAAGACCAATGTGTTTTCATCTTTATATGCCCATTCAGCTTTCATTATTTTGCAATTAAATGTTTTTACTTGCGTGTGCACTTTGCTAAAACATTCAAAGTCGGTATAGTCAAAAAGCACTAGAGCAGCCTCGTTCATAGCAATCAAGTCTATCTTTCTTGAATTTAGCCAAGCCGTTTCATACAAAAAAGGGCTAGGCTTAGTTATGATATAGTATTCATATTCTCGCCAAAGCGCATCAAATCTTGCATTGAAATCCTCTTTTACTTGAAACAAATCATAGATTGCGATATCTTTGGGTAAAACCTTGTTGAGTTTGTATACAATGTCATGGCAATCATCTATCAATGCTGCATCAAAGTGTGCGTAAAAATTACTAGCGTGCACACCTGTATCAGTTCTCCCACAGCCAAGGGTTTCAATATTGCAGCCAAGCAGCATACTCAATTTCTCATCTAAAGTTTGCTGCACTGTTTTGGCATTTAGCTGTTTTTGCCAGCCATTATAATTTGTTCCTTTGTATGCCAATTGAATCAAGTAACGCATATTTATATCTTACAAAAATGCACTATTATTGTAAAATCATACATGCAAATACCAAATAAAATTATTGATATTGATAAAGCTTTTGCAGATAAAAACCCGCAACTGTTTAAAATGCTCCCAAAATTCATATTGAATTGGATAAAAAAAATCATTCATCAAGATGATATTAACCAACACCTTGCTGAAAATATCAATTTAAATGGCATGCAATATTCTGCTGCGGCAGTAGAACGTTTGGGGGCTAAAAGGTTTTCAAATGGTATCGAAAATATTCCTAAAGCTGGCGGAATTATTATTGCAAGTAATCATCCATTAGGAGGTGTAGATGGAATGGCTTTAATAGCTGAAGTGGCCAAGGTAAGACAGGATATAAAATTTATTGTAAATGATTTGCTTATGCAGTTTCCTCAATTTGAGGAGGTGTTTATACCCGTTAATAAACTTGGCACCAACACTAAAACTAATCTTGATAGGATAGAGAGATACTATGCTGAAGGCAAGTGTATGATTATTTTTCCAGCTGGTTTGTGTTCAAGAATGCAAGGCGGAAAGATAATGGACTTGAAGTGGCATAAGAGTTTTTTAAGTAGAGCAATAAAGTATAATTTGCCTATTATTCCTACTTTTATTGATGCTAAAAATAGTAACAGCTTCTATAATTTGGCTAATATTCGCAAGGCTTTAGGCATCAAAGCCAATATTGAAATGTTCTTTTTGCCTGATGAAATGTTTAAACAGAGCGGAAAAACAATTGAAATCACCTTTGGTAAACCTATTGAGGCAAAGGAGATTGACAAATCTTATACCCTAGAAAATTGGGCGCAAATAATAAAGTTATATATTTACACACTTAAACAAAAGCCTTTAAACGATTTTAGTTTATACTTGAAACATTCAAAATAACCACTTTTGCAAGCTGTAATTAGTAAAATAGATAGAGCCTTATTGAGGGCAGAGCTGACCCCTGAACGATACATTAGGCCAACTAATAACATCGAAAACGAAATTTATATTTTTGATGGTAATTCTGCGCCTTGCTTAATGGCAGAAGTTGGCAGATTACGTGAAATTTCATTTAGAGAAGCTGGTGGTGGAACTGGAAAACCAGCAGATGTGGATGATTATGATACCGGTAAATATGCCTACAAGCAATTGATAGTATGGAACCCAGAGGATGAAGAGATTATTGGTGGATATCGTTTTGCAATTTGCAATAGTGCAAAAGATGAAAAAGAAAATTACCACCTTTCAACTTCAGAAATTTTTGTTTATACCGACAAACTTAAAAAAGACTATTTTCCATACACTATCGAACTAGGAAGAAGTTTTGTTCAGCCTATTTATCAGCCAAGTCTTGATAATAGAAAAGGGCTTTTTTCATTAGATAATTTATGGGATGGTTTAGGAGCACTAACTGTATTATATCCTCATATCAGATATTTCTTTGGTAAAGTTACCAATTATCAGCAGTTTAGCAAAGCAGCCCGTGATCATATCTTAAGTTTCATGCACTTTTTCTTTCCTGAAAATGAGCAATTGATGCAGATACCAAATCCATTGGTGATGGAGACTGATTGCAGCGATTTTATTAGTAAAATCAAAGATTTGAATTTTAAAGATGCTCATTTGGTTTTGAATAAAACTGTGAGGGCATTGGGCGAATACATACCACCTTTGTTTAACAATTATATGAATTTAAGTCCAACTATGCGAACCTTTGGTACTGCTGTTAACGGGCACTTTGGCAATGTGGAGGAAACAGGTATCATGGTTACGATTGCCGATATTTACCCGAGTAAAAAGGATAGACATATCAATTCTTATATTGAGTATCTGAAAACAAAAGGTAATTAGGCCTTTTTCATTATTTTCGCAGTTCATATTTTATCAAACAAAATTTATTAGGAGATTATCTTGTGCAACAGTTTTTAATTAAAGATTTAGCAAAATACGAAGGTCAAACCATCACACTTCAGGGGTGGGCAAGCAACCGAAGAGATAGCAAAGGCTTATATTTTATTGTACTTCGCGATGGTACCGGATGGTGCCAATGTGTTGTAAGTGCAGAATCAGTGAGTGCCGAAGTATTTGAAAATTGCAAACAGATTTCGCTTGAGACATCTATAGAAATTACAGGCAAAATTGTTAAAGATGAAAAGCAAATTGGCGGTTTTGAAGTGCAAGCAGTGGATGTAAAAGTCATAGCTGTGGCGGATGAGTATCCTATCGCTAAAAAAGAGCATGGCGTTGAGTTTTTAATGGACAAAAGACACTTGTGGCTTCGCAGCCAAAGACAATGGTCTATCATGAAAATCCGTAACCAAATCATATTTGCGATACACAAGTTTTTTCAAAGCGAAGGCTTTGTGCAAATGGATGCCCCTTTATTTACAGGCAATGCCTGCGAGGGTACAACCAATTTGTTTGAAACAGAATTTTATGGGGATACCGCCTACTTAAGTCAAAGTGGCCAATTGTATGGTGAGGCAATGGCTTTTGCTATGGGTAAAATCTACACCTTTGGACCTACATTTAGAGCTGAAAAATCTAAAACACGTAGACATTTGTCTGAGTTTTGGATGATAGAACCAGAGATGGTTTTTTATGATATCTACCAAAACATGGATTTGATTGAGTCATTCCTTCGTTCGGTGGTTACTGATGTATTAGAAAATTGTAGCAAAGAACTTGAATTTATTGGCCGCGATACCAGTGTATTGAAAAACATTGTACAAGAATTTCCAAGATTAACTTACGATGAAGCAGTGGCTATCATCAAAGGTGAAAAAGATGTAAATGGCAAAAATTCAATAAAAACCCTTGAAGCTGATTTGGCTGCGGTGATGGCTAAGATTGCTGAAGTGAATGCAGTGATTGCAGAGCGTGAAGAGAAGATAAAAGTGCCTGGCATGAAGAAAGGTGAGATTGGTTTTAACCAAGCTAAAATTGACAAATTGAAACAAGAGTTGAAAGACCTTGAAGAAGAAAGTCGCAACATACCAGGTTGGTTAGAAAGTGCAAGAAATTTTACCTACGGAACAGATTTTGGTGGAAGCGATGAAACAGTATTAACACGTTTGTTTGATGTGCCTGTAATGGTGTACAATTGGCCTCATGAAGTGAAAGCATTCTACTTAAAACGTGATCCAGATAATTCGCATTTTGCAAGAGGTGTGGATGTATTAGCACCTGAAGGTTATGGTGAAATAGTTGGAGGTGGCGAACGTGAGACTGATAAAGATTTGTTGATTGGTAAGATTAACGAACACGAACTTCCTATGGAAGCATTTGAGTGGTATTTAGATTTACGTAGATATGGAAGTGTGCCTCATGCAGGTTTTGGATTAGGCTTAGAGCGCTTGGTAACTTGGATTTGTAAATTGCCACATGTTCGTGAAAGCATTCCATTCCCTAGAATGTACGGACGTTTATTGCCATAGTTTCGAGGATGGTGGTTAAGGCAAGAGGAACGACATAAAAAACGCCATCTCAGATTGAGGTGGCGTTTTTATTATAGATTGTAAATTTATAAAACAAAATATTTTGCTCTATCTATTCATGAAAATAAAGTTACTCTGGTTTTCGTTTTACTAGGGCATCCATCTTATTAACTTTCTCTTGAATTTCTATAAAAAAATAGAAATAATGTCCTTGACATTATTAGTCCCATTAAAATTTTGCACAAATGATTTAATGTTTAATAAGACAAATAATTACCAATTGATTTATTACCATTATATCTATTAGATTTTAAAACTAACGAAAGCATTGTATAATTGCAGCAGATGAGAAAGGTTATTTTGCTGTTAATTTGCATAGGTATTTTTTGTTGCAAAGGCTTTGCGCAAAAAGACAGCAATTATATTGTTCAGTTTGAAAAGCCTTATAATGTTCAGCTAAATTCATGGGTAAATAATTTCGACTTTTTTATTAATCCGCCTCGATTTACCAACTCACAGCAATTGCTCAAGCTTTCACCTAACTCAAGTTGGCAAACGGGCTTGTCTTTAGGACTAAAATTTGTTACCATAGCCTTCGGTGTGCAGGTACCCTATACCAACCGTGATGAAACAACTTTTGGAAGAACTCGCTTTTATGATTTCTCATTTAGTTACTATCAATCTCGGTCTGGTGGTGAGGTTTATTCGCGATCATTTAGTGGAATTTATAGAAGTACTGGGGGTATTGATACAAGTATCTCCAAACTTCCTGATGCCAATATTCAAATGCATGGCTTAACTTTGTATTATAATTTTAATCATCGTAAATTTTCTTACCGTAGTGCCTTAAGTATGGCTGAGTTTCAAAAGAAATCATCTGGGGCTTTTTTGTTGATGATGAATTTGGGTTATAGAAAAATAGATTCACCACAACCACTCATTCCTTCAGATATTGACAGTGTTAAAAACTATGGTGAGCTAACTGGTATGCGAAGTTTAAGCATGACACATTTGAATATTCGTCCCGGTTATGCCTATAACTTCTGTTTGAAAGGAGGTACTTGGTTTGTTTCTCCTTCAGCTTTTGCAGGCCTGGGAATAGCGTCCTATCATATCAAAAGTACCACAGAAAATAGCAATGGATATAGTCCAGAGATTGATTCCCATGCTAAACTATCCATTGGTAGAAATGGGCAGAAATATTTCTTTAATGTTTTTGCCACCTATGACGCTAATTTGAATATGTTTGGTTATCCTAACTTTGTGGCTTTTCAATCCACTAGCTTCGGGTTTAATGCAGGTTTTCGATTTCATAAATTAATTCCTGCAATCAAATGGTTATAAGCAAAAGAATTATTATCCTAGTGGTCTTTGGGATTTTATCTAGTAGCCAAGTTCATGCTCAAAAGAAAAGTAAACTCGAAAAGTTTTTAGATAAGGTGTATGACAAGGTAGAAGGTGATACAAGCAAACCCAATAAAAAATACTTTGTGGCATTACCCATTTGGGGCCTTTATCCTGAAACGGGTTGGAGACTAGGATTGAGTTTGGTGTATTTATTTCACACCAAAAAGGATGCGGTAACTCGTCCTTCATTGATAAGGTTAAATGGCCAATACACACAAAACCACCAAAGCAGCATTAAACCCTATTTTGATATTTTTACCAATCGAAATAAATTCAACTTCAAGGGTTCTTATACCTATACCAAATTTATCGAAAACTATTGGGGCATTGGCAATACACAAACGGAGGACAGTAAGGAGCAATATGATTTTACTTTAAACAGGTTGCAACTACGCGGTACTTATCAAATATACAAAAATGTATATGCAGGAATTAATTTTGAAACGGACAAAATGAGTGATTTGGGCTTTGTGGATGGAAGTGCATTGAAAGCTTCAAACATCATCGGGGTGAATAATAGCTTCACAGCTGGAGCGGGTTTGGTGCTAAGTTTCGATAACCGTGATCATATCTATTATCCACTACATGGACATTTAATTGACATTAGCACTTTGTTTAATAGCCAAGCTATTGGCAGTAAATACGAATTCAATAACTTAACCGTAGATGCACGAAGCTATATCAAATTATGGAACCACAACGTATTGGCGCTACAAGCATTTGGTAATTTTAACGAGGGAAATATTCCGTTTAGGCAAATGGGAACAATTGGCAGTGATATGTTCATGCGTGGATATTACAATGGTCGTTTCAGAGATAATCATGCGGCTGCCTTGCAAGCGGAGTTGCGTAAGCAGGTTTGGGGTCCCATTTCGATGGTATTTTTTGCGGGTGCTGGCAACGTGGGCAGTACCTTGGGGAATTTATTTGAGCGTATCAAACCCAATTATGGCATAGGGATTAGAGGGATAGCCATGCGCAAAGAGAGGATAAATCTTCGTATCGATTATGGCAGAGGTGAAAATGGCACTCAGGGTATGTATTTTACTTTAGGTGAGGCATTCTAGTTTTAATAAGGTCACAACCATAATATTCAAAATTGATATTTATTTAGTATTAATAGGCTTTGACAAAATAAATTCGACATTACTTAGTAAAGGGATCTGACGGCAAAAAACGATAATGAATTAAGGATAATTCACCTTAAATCCTTCTTCTAATGTGTTGCCTCTAAGTTGACAATTTTCGAGCATGTAGTAAGAACATGGAAAGCTTGTCCAACAAGTGCTGTTTTGCTTGGTAATGTATAATGTATTTCCATTTGATATCATGCTATCTAAATTATAAACAGGATAGGATTTTGGATACATTATCGAGCTAAATAAACTACCTTCATTTTTCATGGAAACTATTTTGGGAGCTACTCCAACAATAGATATAAGAAGCATTGCCATCATTATCCATTTGTTAATTAAGTTGATTTTTTCACCCAAGAGATACGCCAAACCCAAGGCAAGCAGAACAACTATATATCCATATGCATATCGAACATGTGGGCCATTTGAAAAACAAAAAACAATACCCATCAAACTTATTATGGCTAGGCTTATAATCATTTTATTTTTCTCTTTTTGGAAGACACATGCGATAATGAACATCAAAGTAGATAACACACTTACACCAAGTAATCCCTTATTGAAAAGATCTAGTTTTTCAAGCCATAATGGTAGCCATTCAGTTAAGCTCATTTTAGCAGTAATTTGAATATCTTGAAAGGGTACTTTGCCCCATTGCTTGATGCTAAAACGTTCCATTTCTAGCACTTCTTTGGGCATTTTCCATTCAAAGTGAAACAAATCCAAACCACTTACAGGGTAGCAAAGCCAACCTGATACTAGCACATTACCCAATACCCAAATGCCTAGTGTGAAAGATGCAATTACTGAATATCCAATCCAATATTTTTTTGTGTGATTATCTTTTATTAGCTCAATAAATGACAATAAAGCTAAGCCAAGCAAAAGAACAGAGTTAAGTTTGATTGTTATGGCAAATAGAGCAAGTAATATGATGATGTGCAAGTAGATTTTATCTTTATTGAAGTTGTAAATCAGGTAAAGATAACTGCATATAAAAATCAAATTGGTGATGGCATAATCAGGCGTAACACTGCCCACAAAGGCAGTTTTGGTAGATATAGCCACAAAACCTGCTAATACAAAACCAAACATTTTTAGCATTTTATTTTGGTTGCCATTATTAATAAGAAATGTGAAAACCACTATGAAAATAAGTGCATTCAGAACGTAAATAGAATGAGAGGCATTTCCAAAAAGAGCCTGTATATTAAACCACCAATTGTTATTGGCCAATGGTCGGTTAAAATTACCTAAACCTACAATATTTTTATATTGTTCTGCCCACTTGAGTGCTTGTAAATGATAGTCTGCAATATCCCCTGTGCCAGGTCTTGAGCAAATGCTTAACACAGCAATGACAAGGCTTACTAAATATGCGAATTTATTGACTTTTATACCCTCCCATAAATGCAATGTGGCTTCTTTAATTATCGCTGGCTGCATCATAAAGCTACTTCCCAATGCACTTAAACTTATAATGTAAAAAAGATATGCATTGATAGGGTAAAACAAATGCAAGACAGAACTAATAAAAGCCAATAAAGCCAAACCTAATAATTGATAAAGGCTAATATGAACTTTAACGTATTCGGTTTTGCTTTTCAATACATATTGAAACCGAGTAAAACCTAGATAACCGAAATAATAACTTACGATAAAAGCTTGAAGTAGAATCAGGGCTGTAATGAGCATACTTTTGTTTTAGATAAATTCGTAACCAATATCCTTACGGAAATATTTGCCATCGTAATTAATTTTGGCGGCAGCTTTCATGGATAATGCAACTGCCTCTTTTATATTGTCAGCTAGGGAGGTAATGGCCAGTACCCTGCCTCCATTGGTTTCAACCTCATTGTTGGCATTGATTTTAGTACCTGCATGAAATACTAAAGACTTATTTACATCATCAAAACCCGTCATCACTTTGCCTTTGGCATAGTCGCCAGGATATCCAGCTGATACTAGCATTACTGTAGCAGCAGTTTGATTACTTATTTCCAATTGCATTTCATGTAATCTACCTTCAGCACTTGCCAGCATCAACTCGCCTATATCGGTCTTTATTCTTGGAAGCACAGCCTCTGTCTCAGGATCACCCATACGACTATTGTATTCAATTACCCAAGGTTCATCACCCACCTTCATTAATCCTATAAATATGAAACCTACATATTTTATGCCTTCTTGTTTTAATCCTTCAATGGTTGGTTTGATGATACGGCTTTCAACTTTTTCCATGAATTGTTCATCCGCAAAAGGCACTGGGGAAATGGCTCCCATGCCACCCGTATTCAGACCTGTATCGCCTTCTCCAATTCTTTTATAATCTTTAGCTGATGGTAAAATTTTATAAGAATTTCCATCACAAAGCACAAAAACAGATAGTTCAATTCCATCTAAAAAAGCTTCAACTACTACCTTTTTGCTTGCATCACCAAACTTGCTTTGGCTAATCATTTGCTCCAATTCAGCTTCTGCCTCAGCATGTGTTTGGCAGATAAGCACACCTTTGCCTGCGGCTAATCCATCTGCTTTTAATACTATGGGTAGGCTGTGTTGTTTTACATAAGCCAAACCCTCTTGCAAATTTTCTGCCGTAAAGGTTTTATAGGTTGCTGTAGGCACATTGTATTTTGACATAAATGCCTTGCTCCAATCCTTACTGCCTTCCATGGCGGCACCTGCTTGGTCTGGACCAACAAATTTGATGTGCTTTATTTCTTCGTTTGATTCAAAATAATTGCGCATTCCCTTCACCAATGGTTCTTCAGGACCTACTAATATTAATTCAATATTTTTTTCAATACAGAATTCGGCTACTTTATCAAAATGCAGTGGGTTGATGGAAACATTTGCTCCGCATTCAGCTGTACCCGCATTACCTGGCATAATGTATAAGTGGCTGCATAACTTACTTTTATTTAGATAATATGAAAATGCATGTTCGCGCCCACCCGAACCTATCAAGAGAATATTCATGTGGCGAATATAATACCAATATCAGAATGTTTTAGGGACTTTGTATTGACTAAATTTTGACGTGGTTTGAGTCAGTATATACCAATTCATATTATGAGTTTGAATGGGTTATTGTTGCAAACAAATTCGAACTTGCAATAATGGATTTGAATAGAAATATGTATACATTTGTTTAATAATTAAAATCCATTAAAGTATTACTTGATATAAAAGATAGCAAGGCCTTATATTTATTGGAAGTTTTGAAAGGACTTTCGTTTGTAAAAACTATACCCATTTCAAACGAAAAGGCATTGTTAATGGAAGAGATAAAAGAAGCTGTTGATAATTTAAAATTGGTTAAGGCTGGCAAATTAAAAGCTAGTTCAGCTAAAGAGATATTAGATGATTTATAATGTTTCAACCATTGCCCCTTTTGATAAACAATTAAAGAAATTATCAAAAAAATATCCTTCACTAAAAATTGAGTTTGCAAACCTAATTGAAACACTTGAACAAGACCCCATACAAGGAATTAGTTTAGGAAATAATTGCTATAAAATTCGTTTGTCAATTGCATCCATTGGCAAAGGTAAATCAGTCGGGGTATGGGTTATCACCAATATTGTTGTAGATAAAAAAGATGTATATTTACTATCCATTTACGACAAATCAGAAAAAGATAATATTACAGATGCTGACCTAATGTTGTTGTTAAGCAATATATAATTTTCTTCCTTTGACGTAAACCCTGCCTGCAACTCTTAATTTTTACCCAGAATTATAATCTCTTTTTCATTTGTTCATTAGTTTTGCATTGGCCTCGCGGCAGACTTAACATAGTTGAAGAACTGAAATTATTTTAACAATCCGCCCCAAATAATACGATATACTATGAATTTATTTTGTTTGATTTTGAAAGCCACAACCCACTTTTGAATTGTAATACATGAGTAACCCAATTCGGCTAAAATGACATCATTATATTTAGCATATTCAACGTTTTCTAATGCATATTTATTAATAATAGATTCGAATTTTAAGGCAAATCTCTTACCACTTCCTAAAGTGTTTTTACTTTCAATAAAATTCACAATGTGCTCTAAAGCTCTTTGGGCTTTTTGAGTATAAAACACCTTCATTAAGGTCGATATTTTTTGAATACTTCTTCAGAAGATATAAGATGTAAGTCTTCATCATCTTCGCTTAAAAATGCCTGCAAATCTTCTTTGTTAATTGTCTCCCCATAGGGCATAACAACATCTTCAACACTTAAATGTTGACGCTTAAGCTTTTTTACATAGGGCAATTTATTTACCAATTCATCAAATTGATTTGCATGCTCCTCGCTATCAATTTCAACTGTGCGGATAATCATAACACGAATATAAAAATAATTATACTTTTTGTAACTTAGTTTTCAAACTCTTTATTATTTAAAATCCGATTCTAACGCTATAACTAGGTTGAGCCTG
>RGVD01000055.1 GCA_010027395.1 Bacteroidota bacterium | reverse complement strand
CTGGAAAAGTAAAATTTGCTGGAGCCGCGGTGGCGCATATTGGATTTGGGGTATTGTTAATGGGCGTTTTGGTTTCTTCCGCTAATAAAAAAGTGATATCAATTAATGAAAGTCGTCAGGCATTAAGCAATGAATTTAATGCCAAAGAAAATGTAGAGAATGTTTTTTTAGAAAGAGCCAAATCCATAAAAATGAGTGATTATATGGTAACTTATGTAAGTGATTCTCAAAACTGGGTAAACACATACTATAAAGTCAATTATAAAAAACTAAATGAAAAAAATGGAGAAGTCGAATATGAGTTTAACTTATATCCTAATGGACAAATCAATCCTAAATTTGGTTTGGTTGCCAATCCTGATACTAAACATTATATAAGTCATGATGTGTTTACATATGTAAGCTCAGTTCCTCAAAAAAAGGAATCAGCCAAATACATAAACCCAACGATGCATGAAGTAAAAAAAGGAGATACTTTATACACCAATAATGCTTTTGCTATATTGAAAAACATCAATTCAAATGCCAATAGCCAAACCAATTTGAATAATAAAAATCTTGAAATTATGATTGGTGCCGAATTAGAAATCCACACTTTAGATAAAGTTGTAACTGCCACCCCATTATTTGGTATCAAACAAAATTCAGCGGTAAATTATGACGCCATAAGCAATGAAGCTAAACTTAAATTTAGTTTTAAAAACTTAGACCCTAAGACCGGAAAAATATCTATTGAAACATCTGAGCAAGATAATTCAGGAGACTTCATTATTATGAAAGCCATTGTGTTTCCTTGGATCAACCTTGTTTGGGGTGGGACGATTATCATGATAATAGGATTTTGCATCGCTATCTTCAAAAGAATCAGCGAATCAAGTAGATAATTTTGGTTGCAGTTAGTTTGTTATAATAAACTAGATTAGTGAAATTAATGCAGCAATACTAACCCCAGCCAAAACTGATAAGAGCTTTTGTTTACTAAAAATATGATGCTCGCTATTTTCAAATAATATGGTGGTTGATATATGTAAGAATGTACCAATTACAAAAGCCATGAAATAGTTGAATGAAGCAGGATTCAAATACATCTCGACTATATTGCTACTTATAGCACCCATGGGTGACATGATTGCGTAAACAAGGGAAACAAATAATAATTGCTTCATGTTTAATTGCAAACTTTTCATGATAGTAATTAAAGCAAAAGATGCGGGCACTTCATGAATAATAATACCTATCAACAAAGAGTAAAAGCTCTTATCATTATCAATTAGCGCACCTAATGGAATGCCCTCTGTAAATGAATGAATACTCAAGCTTAACACAATGCCAACGGGAACTACATTATTCTTCACCTTCTTATGAAGATGCATATGTCCATGCTCAATACCTTCAGAATATCTCTCAAGAAAAATCTGGAAAAAGAATCCAGACAATACCAAAATTCCTTTGTAATGATTGTACTCTGAAAATACTTCGGGAATTAAATTCAAAAATGTTACAGCTAATAAGTATCCACCCGCAAATGACAAAAACAACTTAAGTGTTTTTTGATTGACACTCGCACTTTTAATGGCAAGATATGCTCCAGAAAGGGGACCAAATAAGAGTAATATGAGAGCAAAATATTTCATTATTGATGAATATATTTATATGTGTATTTAGAAAAAGTAAAACCAAATAAACTACCAACTATTGCCCCTATTAGCACATCCAATGGGTAATGAACGCCCACATAAACTTGGGAAAAGGCAATGCTAGCAGCCCAAAAAATCAATATTGGCAATATTATTCTGCTGTATGACTTTAAGAAAAAAGAGATAAAAATGGCAATTGCAAAATGATTAGTAGCATGCGCTGAAATAAAACTATACCCATTACAACTTGCTATCAAATGATGAGTTATGCCATTCAAACTTGGCTCTGCGCAGGGTCTTAATCTCTTAAATGTATTTTTAATTAAGTTGGCACTAAATTGATCCGAACAAAGTATCATTAATGCTATTCCTAATAAAATTTTCCAACTTTCTTTCTTATATAACTTTATAATAAAATAGATGAATACAGCATACAATATGTACCAAGTTGATTGATTGCGAAGGATAGGACACAACCAATCTAAGAATGGATTTGATAAGCCATTGTTTATGGCAACAAATGCGGATTTGTCTAATTGTATTAACTGTTCAATCATGCTATTTTCTGAGCCAGAATAATCAATCTATCACTTAATTCTTGGTTGTAAGGCTCTAAATTATAATTACCAAAAACATGTAGTAATTTAAAAGAGGTTTGTTCTACTAATTTTTCAAAATCGCTCAATTCAAGTAATTGAACCGATTCTGAATAAAAATTCTTGTTCCCATTGTCACTAAATTCGATCGTTTTAATGACCCTATTGTTTTCAATTTTCTTATTAATCTGGAATTGAATACCTTCAATTTCTTTGGCTTCAACGCAGTTAGTTTGGGCATAAATTTTAGTTGCATTCAAAAAATCAACTAGGATGATTCCATTGGGTTTCAAAATTTTATTGAATTGTGAAAACACTTCAATGTTCACTTCATCAGATTCAAAATACCCAAAACTAGTGAAAAGATTTAAACCGAATTCAAATGCATTATTGTATGGCAAATTGCGTAAATCAGCCATTTCAAATTTCAACTTTTCATTGGCAAATAGACTTGCCTCTTTAATACTATTTACAGATAAATCAATGCCTGTAACATCATAACCAAGTTTATTCAAGTATATTGAATGGCGGCCCTTGCCACAAGCAAGGTCAATTATTTTGTCTGATAAATTAGGCTTTAAGAAATCTATTAATTTTGAGAGAAATGCTTCAGCCTCCTGGTAGTTACGATTATTGTAAAGTATATGATAATATTTTGAATCGAACCATTCGGCAAACCATTCTTTTCTTTCCATGGTCGCAAATATGCTATTAATTTTGTGATTGTTGAACTGAATTTATTTCACAAATCGGTATATGTTTACAATATTGGATTCTGTATTTTGGGTAATTAATAGTTCATTTCCTTTTTCATCTACAGCAATGTCCAAAACCTCGCAGCGCTTGTATTCACAAATTTGTTTTAAGACATTTTTCATCATCATCTTATCAAAACGAGAATACATTTTACCATTATCACCACAGAATCCATCAAGATTTAACATATCAAAATCGCCTGTTTGAACCTCATTAAATTTCACATTGTCAGAATTATCAAGAATGTAAATTTGATTAACAGTTTCATCAACCGAAGACAACCTATCCTTAGCAATTACTACTTCTTCATCAGACCCATTTTGTTTTAATAATGGAACTTTAGGTGAAGAAATACCATCGGTTTCAACAAATTTAAAAGTAGAATTATTTATTAAATCAACGTCCTTTCTTGTGATTCTTTTAAGTGTATTATTCGCATTATCGTACATATACTTTTGAATACAAAATCCATATTTATCCGAAATTTTATTGATGTAAGATAAATAGAAACATTGCTGAGCAATATTCAAATCAAGAGAGAATTCTTTACCTTGTAATGTTTCTTCTGACTGCAAAATATTATGAGAATTTAACTCCCGGAAAAGCTCAAAATTTTTATCACAAATGGCTAGATGAAGAATGGTATGATCGGGATTGTATTGCTTGTTGTTACCAATTCTATAAAAGGTATAATAGCCTTTATTTTCAGTTAGAAATTTCCACTCGCTAGGATATGATACAGATTCAAACAAATTACTATTGGGGAAAGAAATATCAGCTTCAATAATATCATTTTGTCCAGGTAAAGTTAAGTCATTATAAAAAATATGAACACCTTGCATCAAATCGTAAACCTCATAATTTATGCGAGTTCCGCTGCTCAAAAAGGTTCTGCTAACTTTATCATTTGATAAGCCAGCTTGATTCAAATCAAGTCTTTTAGTGGATACTAACTTACCGTTATAATCAAATAACTTTATGTTATATGCATCTAAATTTTTCTCAAGCAATACGATAAAATTTTCATTTGCTAAGAAACTTGTATTATCTATACTAGTGAAACGAATGATAGTTCTTTTAGTTAAATCTTTACTAAAATAATAAGCTGTATTACTTGATTCTTTTGTATTTACTGGAGCTTTGATATCATTCTTTGATTTATTCAAAACAACTATAAATCCATTTTCTCCTAAATCAAAATAATTTTGATAGAAACCACCCGAAGTTTTTGAATCAAGAGATACAGAGGGTTTAACCTGTGCATTTACAATAAGGGCTAACAGGGTTAGGGCAATAATAAATGAAGTTTTTAATATTGACATATTAGGTAATAATTAATGTTCAAATATATTAATCGATTTGAAGGTTTTATTTTGATCTATCGTGCATTATGAACACAGAAATAAATTTGTATTTATTTAACGGCAAGTTTAATAAAAAGTGAAAAAAAACTTAAAATTCTAAATATTAATCTAATATGAATTGATTTTAATTAAATTGCGTTAGAATTTGGGTAATAATGAACAATAACCTGATTATCAAATATAACCTAAAAATTTCGACATGGCTATGCCTATGTCTATTTCACTTTATTGGGTTTGCCCAAATGCCTAAATTTGAATGGAGGTTGGAAAACGAAAAATTATTAAGTCCAACTTCATATCAATTAGATGTTTATCTATACAACACCGACACAGCCGATTTTG
This sequence comes from Bacteroidota bacterium, assembly GCA_010027395.1. Lineage (GTDB taxonomy): Bacteria > Bacteroidota > Bacteroidia > UKL13-3 > UKL13-3 > RGVD01. The sequence goes on along the minus strand of RGVD01000055.1, from coordinate 7,777 downwards.
AAATAAGTGGCGGCACCATTGCTTTTGTAGTAGACCCCGGTTGGAGAAATGGGGGAACCATAACTATAACTGAACAATACAGCGAACTCAATACCAATCAGCAAACTTCTCTTGCCTTATACACCCCTGGCACTAGCATAGATTATTGGAGGAAAATAATCACCATAGTTAACGTAGGGCTTGGCACAAAAATTCCAAAAGGCAAACGGATAAATTGTTTCAGAATCACGATGAACAATACGGTTGCTTTTTCGAGAACAATACCTCCTAAGTTTGCATGGAGATTTTATGGGTCACCATCCGCTGGATTTTTAACTCCAGATGCAAATGGAAACAGAATTACAGTTGTAGCAACAACGGCTGCAGCCAATCCAACATCTGTAATAGCAAACCAACAAAGATGTTTTACACCTGCTTATTGGGATGGAAGTGGATGGATTCAGAAATCACCACGTACAGGGAATGATACAATTTCTATGTTAGCCCCAAATAGGGAAGTAAATATTTACACTGGCGGGTTTTCGGGTGGATTGGATATTAGGGGATATACGCTCATGTCAGGTGCTACACATTTTGTGAACTCAGGAAATATTGTAACAGTTAGAACTGATTTTTGGAATTATGGAACTATAACAAATTCTAATGGTAGCATTGTATTTAAGGGTAATGACATCCAAGGAACTGATAGAATTCAAAATACAGTTTCACCCTTCACCATTAGTAAAATGACACAACTCAATCCATTTCACATAACACTTGGTGGAAGTATTAATGTGTTAAGTCAACTTAACTTCTCAAAAGGAAAAATTATTTTAAATAACAATAACCTAACCATAGGATCAATAGGAACCACCAGTGGTGAAAGTGATTCGGGCTATGTGGTTACTAATATGACAGGAAATCTTATTATAAATGGATTAGGTAAAACTGGCAAAGTTACTCCAGTAATTTTTCCAGTTGGCACCTTAACCGATTATAACCCTGCTATTATTCAAAATTCTTGTTTGTTGGATGACATCAAAGTAAAGGTTTCAAAAGGTCTTTCAAATAGTTCTGGAATAGTTACAAATAACGCAGTTAGTAAAACGTGGGATATTAGTGAGGCTAATCAAGGAAATAGCAACTTAACTATTAAATTGCAGTGGAATGCATTAGATGAACTACCCGGATTTTCTCGATCTACTTCTAGTATTGTGTGTAATGATTTGCCTGGTAATTGGTATAAATCTCCTTCAAAAAGTTCTGTTGGATCTGGTCCCTATTCTCAAGTTCTAAATGAGTATATCAATGCATCGAAATATACAGGAAAATTTTCAGTAGCTTCGTTAGGCTATCCAGACAATGGTGCAATCGATACTATTAATTATTTAACAATTAAAAATGCACCTATTCCACAAAATAAAGCGATAAAAGGCTCTACAAATGTTGTTTTGTATAGAATAGATTTTCCAAGTGTTTGTTCTAACATTAATTTGAATTCAATAAAATTCATTAGCTCTGGTTCATACAATTCAAACGATATAGTTAACTTTAAGCTGTGGTATCATAACAAATCAGACCTAACGAGTGGTTCTCCAGTATTATTAGCTACTAAAACGACTGGAGTTGATACAGGGCTTAAGGTATTCTCTGGCTTGAACTATTCTTTCAATAATGATTCAAATTATTTGCTATTAACTGCGGATATTCAATGTCAAGCCTCAAATCATAACATATCCATTAACTACAGCGATTTGACCATCACAGCAAGTCAAATTTCAACTATTGGATTAACATCAAGCAATCTAGATATTACAACTACCCCAATTATTGATAGTATTACTGGTCCTGTTAGCAATGTTTTTAATAATGCTAATTATGTTTACAGCGTGCCATTTAATACAAATATTTCATATACATGGACGATTACAAATGGCAGGATTGTATCTGGCCAAGGTTCAAGTTCTGTAATAGTTCAATGGGACACAAGTGGAATAGGAAGCATTAAAATTGAAGGTAAAAATCAACTACAGTGCATTGATACTAGCACATTAAAAGTAACCATTATCAACAACCCAAATTGCATTGTATTGTCAAATGCAGCTGCACCTATTACTTCCCCTCAACCAGGCACAAAAAATGTGGTTTTATACAGAGTAAATGTAAATGTATCTTGTGTCTCAACTATCCTTCAATCGATTGGTTTCAATAGCTCTGGGACTTATAGAGCAAGTGATATTGATAATTTTAAAATATGGTATCATACAAACTCGGCTTTTGACGTTGGAGCACCGGTTTTACTATCTATCAAAACAAGTAATTTAGATACTGGTTTTCAAAATTTCACACTGTTAAATCAAAATTATCCCAAAGGCTTAGGTTATATTTTTATCACTACCGACATACTTTGTAAAGCCAAATCATGTTCAATTACAATTAGACCTATTGAATTGAGTAATATTTCCTTTGCAACAGGTAATTCCTCTGGAATTGGCTTTTCAGCAAGTACAATCAGCTTTAATGAGTTAGATATAATTGATAGTATAAGCGGACCAAAAATAAATATTTACACAAACTATATTTATAATTACTCTGTAAACAAACAACCCCTAACTAACTATAATTGGACAATTAAAAATGGAACCATTTTAAGTGGGCAAGGAACTAATAATGTTTCTGTTCAATGGGACAGCTCTGGAATTGGACAATTGTTTGTTGAAGGGATCAACCAACTGACTTGTAATGATACTGCTTCCATAGCTGTTAGCATATTTAATAATCCAAATTGTATCCAAATATCAAGCGGAACGGTTCCTGATAACAACCCTACAATGGGAACTAAAAATGTTATTTTATACAGAATAAATGCATCAATTACATGTGTACCAACTATACTTAAATCATTAAAATTTATTACTTCAGGAAGTTATACTGGCAATGAAATTGATAGTTTAAAAATTTGGTTTCATTCAGACAGTTTATTTAATTCTGGATCACCGATTTTAGTGGCTAGTAAAAATTCTGGAATAGGTCCGGGTAATCAAAATTTCACCAATCTAAACTCAACCATACCCATTGGTAAAAGTTATATTTTTATAACAGCAAACTTATTATGTTCTCCTATTGGTTCAAATATTTTCATTAATCCAATCATTACAACTGACGTATTATTTAGTACTGGAAATTCAATCAGCAATGGATTAAGCGCTAGTTCGATTAGTATAACTCGAGCAGATTTGGTTGACAGTATTAAAGGAACAAACATCAATGCCACCACAAATTTTCCATATAAATACAACGTTAGTCTTACACCAAATATCAGTTATCAATGGATTGTTTCTAATGGAAATATTACAAGTGGACAAGGCACAAATGAAATTACTATTGAATGGTTAAATAATGGAATTGGAAATATTTTATTAGTTGGACAAAATGCTCAATTGTGTCTAGATTCAAGTCAATTACAAGTAACAATTTCAAATAATCCAGGTTGCGTTAGCATGGCAAATGGAAACGCACCTATCAACAATCCAACACGTGGGACAAAAAATTTAGTCTTATATAGGGTTGATTTTAATGTAAGCTGTAATTCACCACAAATTAGCTCTATACAATTTACCACACAGGGCAATTACTCTTCAAATGACATTTCAAATTTAAAAATTTGGTATCATACTGGTTCTAATTTTAATAGTGGAACCCCGGTATTATTAGCAACAAAAACAACCAATTTAAATCCAGGCCTACAAAAATTCACTTTTTTTGCCACAGCGCTTCCTAATGGGGTAAACTATATTTTTCTGACAGCAGATATCAGCTGCATTGCAAATAAAAAAGATATAGTAGTTAAAGCGATTACAAATATAGATGTAGGTTTATCTTCAGGAACACCTATAGGAAGCATATTCACTTCAAGCACAGTAAATATTAATAACACAGCCATAATTGATAATATTGTTGGTCAACAAAATGTATTTACAAGTTCAGTATATAATTATAGTGTAACTTGGGTTAATGGAACAAATTATAATTGGACAGTTACGAATGGAATGATTGTTAGTGGACAAGGGACAAATATTATTACTGTTCAATGGCTTGATTCAGGCCCTGGTTCAATATCAGTTGATGCCACAAATACAAACCAATGCTCAGCTTCAAACAATAAATCTGTAGTTGTTACTAACAACTCCCCTATCATATCTTTAAAGAATGGCACTGCACCAAAACCTATTCCGTCAAAGGGTCAAAATAATATTGTATTATATAGGATTGATATCAAAATAGAAGCATATGATGCTACCTTGGCTGGAATAAAATTTAAAACTGGAGGTAATTACGAAGATCCTGATATTAGTAATTTCAAAATTTGGTATCACAATAATCCATCCTTTAATATTGGTACACCAGTTCTACTAAATATTAAAACAAGCAATACTGGTGCAGGTATCCAAGAATTTATTAATTTAAACAGAATTCTACCTGTTGATACACATTTTATTTTTATAACTGCTGATATACCTTGTGGAGCAAATAATAAGGTAATATATTTTAATGCACTAACTCAAGAAGACGTTTCATTTAATTATGGAATCATCAAAGTGGCTGATTTTACTAGTAAGCCTATTACCATAAATCCTTTACCTATTATAAATAATATTGATGGCCAAATAAACAATGTAAAAACAAATCAGAATTATTTATATAGTGTTATTCAAAAAGAAATTGCAGACTATGAGTGGCTAGTTACAAATGGAAATATTATAAACGGCCAAGGAACAAATGCTATTACTGTAAATTGGATATCTGAAGGATTAGGTTCAGTTAAAATTAAAGCGATAAATCAATTTCAATGTTCCGATTCAGCGTATTTAACTTTAAATGTTAATACTAATACCACAGGCATTGAAACTATTGAAAATATATCAGACCTAATTGTATATCCAAATCCTAATAGTGGACAATTTACCATCAAACTAAATTCAGCAAGAAAATCAGAAGTTAGGTTAAATATGATCAACCATTTAGGCCAAGAAGTTTGGAATCAAAATCAAGAATTAAACAGTGGAAAGAATGAAATTAGGATAGACCATCCATTGAATTTTGGGGTTTATCTGCTTAAGCTAGAGACAGAATTAGGAGTAACAACCAGAACTATAATTATTCAATAATATTTTAAAATAGTTTTACAGCATCATTTTAATCATTTGAATTGCTTTTTTTAGTTTATCTTCTCTCAATTATAAATATTGGTGTTATGGATATTTTTAATGCTATATATTTTTTCATTTTTATGGCCGTTTTTGCTTATACCAACTAACAAAACAAATCTATTCGATATTCTTTCTATCCGTATGGAAACACAATGGCTTAAATGATGATTAGTAATAGCGAGTTTCAAACTCTTATTTCATTTTAAATTCGTAGTCCCAAGGCATCGGCTTGGCTGCAGACTAAGAATAGTGAGGGTTTTATCAAGTATGGCGAGACGCCTATTAAATTTACACTCGCAAGATGCGAGCGTATGAAGAACAGAAAAGTTACAAACTTTTTTTATTTTTATTTACAAGTGACGCTGCGCTTAACACTTGATAAAGATGGGTTAACACTTATGAAAGCCTGAATATTATGTTTTCCAATTTTTAGGATTTCTACTGGCATGAAAAATATGATGAATCACTACGGTAAAATTATCTATTGAATAAAAAATTTCAAAAGGGAATCTTTTTGTAAGTGCCATTCTAAAGTTACCATAAACATTAGCAAATAGAAGCGGATTTGATTGAATAACAACTATTATAGAATCGACCTCATTAATAAATTCAAAGCCTAAATTTTCTTTTTTACTATTATACCATGCAGCCGAATCATAAAGTTCTTCTAAAGCTATTGTAGAAATTACAACATTGTAAATCATAACTTATTTAGTAAGTCAGACTTGGCATTATCCCAATTTACAAAGCTTGAAGGGTTTGTTTTATATAGTTCAGCGCTCGTTTCCAATTTTGATATGGTAAATTCGTTTAATTCGTTATTGTCAAGCGTAACATCATGCACAAAATTGATATTGCTTAACAAGTGTTCTAACATTTTTGCTTGTTCGTAGGTATCCGTTTTTAGTTGTACAAGGGTCATCCGTTTGATTTTTTGTTATAACAAAGTTATTAAAAAATATTTCACAACAAATAAATTTCATTCAAGAAAAACTCTATTTCATTTACTAACAGTAATTGCAGCACAATGGCTTGGATGAGGCAGATTGAAATATACGAGTTGCAAACTCTTATTTCATTTTAAATTTGTAGTCCCAAGGCATCGGCTTGGATACAAACTACGAATAGTGAGGGTTTTATCCAGTATGGCGAGACGCGTATTAAATTTACACTCGCAAGATGCGAGCGTATGAAGAGAATATTGATTCGCCCCTTCGAGCTGCCGTTGTTGTGTCTCCCGACCAACAACATTGCGTGCCGCGCGGGATTTGCAATCTCGTGCTAATTAGATAAGGATTTGTAATCCTCTTATATATTATAATAATTCTGCAATCAAATCAGGGAATAAGCCCAAAGCAAGGCTCAATGCCAAACAAACCCAAAGTACTAGGTTATTGGCATAATTGGTTTTAACTTCTATTTCGTTGGCAGGTTGGCCATACATAGCCAAGATAGGCTTGAAGTAATAAAATACACCAATAATTGAATTGATAATAGCAACCAATACCAAGTAGAAATATCCATTTTTCATGGCTTCGCTAAAGATGTAGTATTTACCAAAGAATCCAGCAAATGGAGGAATACCTGCTAAACTCAACATAGCCATGGTTAAGGTAGCTGCCATTAAAGGATTCTTTTTACCAAGACCATTTAATGCATCAATGTTTTCGTTACCTGCTGCTTTAAACACCAACATGGCCACCGAAAATGCAGCTAAAGTTGATACTGAATAACCCACAGCATAATACAATAGAGATGATTCGGTATTGCCTCTTAAACTAATAATAGCCAATAACAAATAACCTGCATGGGAGATCCCTGAATAAGCCAATAGTCGTTTGAAATTGGTTTGGTTTAAAGCAATGAAATTACCGATTGAAACCGTTAATACAGCAGAGATAGCTATCACTGTTTCTACTGATGGGAATACATATAAGAAAGTATGGCTTAATAAGCGGTAGAATGCAGCAAAGGCAGCTACCTTTACCAAAGTGCTCATCATAGCAGTTATCAAAGTAGGTGAACCCTCGTATACATCAGGTGCCCAAAAATGAAAAGGAGCAGATGATGTTTTGAACAACATGGCAAATACAATTAACACAGCTCCCACATGAAAAGTCACAGGCAAATTAGCTGAATTCGTTTGTGTGTATTGATAGATTTTATCTAAGTAAAAAGTTCCAGAAGCACCATAAATCAAGGCGATACCAAACAATAAAAAGCCCGACATGAATGAACCCATCAAAAAGTATTTGAAACCTGCTTCGTTTGATTTCACCTCAAACCTGCGGCTACCAGCCATTACATATAATGAAATAGATAAGGTCTCGATGCCAATAAATAACATGGCCAAATTATTGAAATTAAACATCATCAAAGAACCACAAAGAATGAAGATGATGATGGCAGAATAATCGCTAATATGTGTATCGCTTGCTGCATAGAATTCGCTAGCAAGAATAAATAGAAGCAAGGTAATAAATATGGCAAGACCGCTGAAAGCAACTGAGAAATTATCAACCTGCACCATATTGTTAAAATAGGTTTGGCCATGATTCCAATCGCTAAGATTTAATCCGAAGATAACG